>NZ_JACMZT010000049.1:0-40493 GCF_017349615.1 Pseudomonas sp. GW531-T4 | reverse complement strand
TCATCGTCAAGATTAAATTCCGAAACCCCAATTGCGAAAGCAATTGGGGTTTTGTCTTTTGCGTGCAGAAAAACGGTTCTTATCTCCAAACAATTTTGCACAGTTATTTTCGGGACGGACCTCTAGAATAGCTCCACGCCTTTTCAGAGCCAGAGCCTTGTATGTCAGATACGGTTGACGCCCCCGGGCTGTCGGAGTTGCCGCTGGATGACCTGGTGGCCTGCCACGAATGCGACTTGCTGATGCGCAAGCCAGAGCTGGCCCACGGAGAAAAAGCCCAGTGCCCCCGCTGTGGTTACGAGCTATACGCACACCGCCATAATGTCGTGGACCGCAGCCTGGCATTGGTTATTGCCGCGCTACTGCTCTATGTCCCCGCGAACTTTTTACCCATCATGCAGCTCAATCTACTCGGACAATCCTCTGAGGACACCGTATGGAGC
Source organism: Pseudomonas sp. GW531-T4 (assembly GCF_017349615.1). Classification (NCBI taxonomy): domain Bacteria; kingdom Pseudomonadati; phylum Pseudomonadota; class Gammaproteobacteria; order Pseudomonadales; family Pseudomonadaceae; genus Pseudomonas; species Pseudomonas sp. GW531-T4. Next base: position 40,050 of record NZ_JACMZT010000049.1, on the reverse strand, counting down.
GGCGTCGTCGGTTTGTTTAATACCGATATGCAGGGCGTGGCGGTGGTGGTGTTTCTCTGCAGCATGGGCATTCCATTGCTCAAGCTGGTCTGCCAGTTGTTCGTGCTCCTGAGCATTCGCCTGGACATAGGTCGCAGTTACGGCCTGCTGCTGTACCGCATTTACCACCACTTGCGGGACTGGGGCATGCTCGAGGTCTACCTGATGGGCGTATTGGTCGCCATCGTCAAGCTGGCGGACCTGGCTGCCATGACGGTCGGCCTGGGGCTGGTATGTTTTGTCAGCTTGTTATTGGTTCAGGTATGGCTGGAGGTGGTCATGTCGCCCCATCAGATATGGGATGCCTTGGCGGGGGAGGATGCGCATGAGAGCAATTGATGCGGGCATTCTGGTCTGTAACGAATGCCATGAGCTGAACAGGCAGGAACCCGATACCGACGAGCAGACCTGCACCCGCTGCGGGGCCCTGGTGCATGCTCGTCGCCCCAACAGCATCATGCGTACCTGGGCACTGCTGATTACCGCGGCAATCCTGTACATCCCGGCCAATGTGCTGCCGATCATGACGGTCACGTCGCTCGGCCAGGGTGATCCCAGCACCATCATGTCGGGGGTGATCGTACTGGTGCAGCACGGCATGATCCCGATTGCGGCGGTGGTGTTCATCGCCAGTATTTTGGTGCCCACTTTCAAACTGGTGGGGATTGCCCTGTTGCTGTTTTCGGTCCAGCGCCACCAGCCGTTATCGGCGCGGCAACGCATTTGGATGTACCGCTTTATCGAGTTCATCGGCCGCTGGTCGATGCTGGATATCTTTGTGATCGCCATCCTGGTGGCGGTGGTGAACTTCGGCAGGCTTGCCAGTATCGAGGCCAATCTTGGTGCAGTGGCCTTTGCCAGCGTGGTGATTCTGACGATGCTCGCCGCAGTAACTTTTGATCCCCGACTGATCTGGGATAACACGGAGTCGGACGACGACAATGAGTGATTTGCCTAAAGCTAAAACCCGTCCGGCTTCGAACTGGTCGGCCATCTGGGTCCTGCCCCTGATCGCATTACTGATCGGCGGATGGTTGGGCTGGCGTGCCTATAACCAGACGGGTATCGAGATCCAGGTGCGCTTTGAAAGTGGCGAGGGCATCCAGGCCAACAAGACCGAAGTGGTCTACAAAGGGATGTCGGTGGGCAAGGTCAAGGCCCTGGCCCTGGATGACGAAGGCAACACCAGAGGGGTGATTGCCACCGTCGAGATGAACAAGGACGTCCAGCAATACCTGAAAAGCAGCACCCGTTTCTGGCTGGTCAAGCCGAGCGTGACCCTGGCCGGGATCACCGGCCTGGAAACACTGGTTTCGGGTAACTACATCGCCATCAGCCCGGGCGAGGGCGAGACTGCGCGCAAGTTCAAGGCGCTGGCCGAAGAGCCGCCGCTATCGGATGCCAAGCCGGGTCTGCACCTGACCATCAAGGCGGATCGCCTGGGCTCACTGAACCGCGGCAGCCCGGTGTTCTACAAGCAGATCCAGGTGGGCCAGGTGAAAAGCTACCTGCTCTCCGAGGACCAGAACACGGTCGAGATCAAAGTCTTTATCGAGCCGACCTACGCCAACCTGGTGCGTAAACATACGCGTTTCTGGAACGCCAGCGGCATCAGTATCGACGCCAACCTCTCCGGTGTGAAAGTGCGTAGCGAATCCCTGGCCAGCATCGTCGCTGGGGGTATCGCCTTCGCTACCCCGGAGAATCGCCGGGACAGCCCGCCCACCGACCCGACCCTGCCGTTCCGTCTCTACGAAGACTTCGACGCGGCGCAGGCGGGCATCCGGGTCAAGGTCAAACTGAGCGATTTCGAAGGGCTCCAGGCAGGCCGCACGCCAGTCATGTACAAGGGAATCCAGGTCGGTAACCTGAAGGCCCTCAAGGTCGACCCCGATCTGTCCAGCGCCACGGCGGAGCTGACCCTGGACCCCTTGGCCGAGGATTACCTGGTACAAGGCACCCAGTTCTGGGTGGTCAAGCCTTCGATCTCCCTGGCCGGTATCACGGGTCTGGAGGCCCTGGTCAAAGGCAACTACATCGCGGTGCGTCCCGGTGACAAGGGCGGCGCCCCGCAACGCGAATTCGAGGCGCGGCCCAAGGCGCCGCCGCTGGACCTGCGCTCCCCTGGCCTGCACCTGGTGCTGTTTACTGAAAACCTCGGTTCGCTGGAGGTGGGCAGCCCGATTCTGTACAAGCAGGTCAAGGTCGGCTCGGTGCAGAGCTACCAATTCTCGCGGACCCGCAAGCAGTTGGTGATCGGCGTGCACATCGAGAAGGAATACGAAGGGCTGGTGAACGGTTCGACGCGCTTCTGGAACGCCAGCGGCGTCACCTTGACCGGTGGCCTGACCGGCGGCATCCAGGTCAAGAGCGAGTCGCTGCAAAGCCTGATGGCCGGCGGTATCGCCTTCGACACGCCGGAACCCAATGTGCCGCTGAAAAAGCGTATCCCGCGTTTCCGCCTGTATGCCGACAAGGAGCAGGCGACGCAGAAAGGCACGCTGATCAGCATCAAGGTCGATCGCGCCGATGGCCTGCGTTCGGGCACGCCTATCCGCTTCAAGGGCCTGGATGTCGGCAAGGTCGAAGACGTTGACCTGAGCGGCGACCTGCAGTCGGTGCTGCTCAAGGCCCGGATCACCGAAGTGCCGGAGCGTATCGCGCGGGTTGGCAGCCAGTTCTGGGTGGTCAAGCCGGAGCTTGGGTTGATCAAGACCGCCAACCTGGAAACCCTGGTGACCGGGCAGTACATCGAAGTGCAGCCGGCGGCGAAGAACCTCGGCGCGCAAACCAGCTTTGTCGCCTTGCCCCAGCCACCGGAAGCCGCGGTCGCCGAGGCCGGCCTGAGCCTGGTGCTGAGCGCAGAGCGTCGGGGCTCGCTGAAGATCGGCGTACCGGTGACCTACCGTGAAGTGACGGTGGGCAAGGTCACGGGCTACGAGCTGGGCCAGACCGCCGACCGGGTCCTGATCCATATCCTGATCGAGCCCAAGTACGCGCCGCTGGTGCGTGGCGGCACGCGCTTCTGGAACAGCAGCGGGTTCGGTATCGACATTGGCCTGTTCAAGGGCGCGACGGTCCGTACCGAGTCTCTGGAGACCCTGATCCAGGGCGGTATCGCCTTTGCCACGCCGGATGGCGAGCGCATGGGCAGCCCGGCGCGGCCGGAGCAGACCTTCCCGTTGTTCGACAAATTCGAGGACGAGTGGCTGACCTGGGCGCCGAAAATCCCTTTGGCTAAGTAGCCTTTGTAGGAGCGAGGCTTGCCCGCGATAGCGATCTGACAGATGTATCGCTATCGCAGGCAAGTCGGATCGCCACCGCTCGTTCCTACAGAAGCAAAAAAGGCCGTGATCGAAAGATCACGGCCTTTTTGTTTTACGGCTTCGGGCGGGTTACACCTCGTCCAGCTCCGCCTCGGCTTCCGGCTCGACGTTCAGGGTGGCCTTGACCTGATCGTGACGGCGGATGTACTTCCAGTCCGCCTCGTCGATGTAGATACCGTTCGGACCGCTGCCGCCTTCCAGGTCGATGGCGACCTGGGCCGACACCTGCGGCTTCACACTGGCCAGGATCGGTACGAAGCCCAGTTGCAGGCTGGTTTCCAGCAGCGCTGCCTGGTTCTTCTCGTCGATGTCCGCGGCCTCGTCGAGGTAGTACGGCAGGCGAATACGCCCGGCCTGCTCGCGATCCATCAAGTGCAGCAACAGGTACATGTTGGTCAGCGCCTTGATGGTCATGGTGGTGCCGTTGGACGCCGCGCCATCGATATCGGTGTGGATCACCGGCTGGCCATTGACCTTGGTGATCTCGAACGCCAGCTCGAACAGGTCCTTGAGGCCCAACTGGTTGTGGTTGGCCGCTACCAGGCGCGCCAGGTATTCCTTGGCCTCTTCGTTCTTGTTGTCTTGCTCGGCGCTCTGGCTCAGGTCGAACACCGACAGGGTCTCGCCTTCCTCGTACTGGCCGGCGCTGTGGATGATCTGGTCGATGTGCTTGAGGGCTTCCTTGTTCGGCGCGAGGACGATACGGAAGCTCTGCAGGTTGGACACCTGGCGTTTGTTGATTTCGCGGTTGAACAGCGCCAGCTGGTGCTCGAGGCTGTCGTAGTCGCTGCGGATGTTGCGCAGGGTCCGGGCGATGTCGGTGACGGCCGCGCGACGCGCCTTGCCCAGGGTCAGGGCTTCGTCGGTGCGGTGCGCATAGGCGTTGATCAGCAGTTGCAGGCGGCGCTCCATGTCGTCTTCGCTGTCGAACTTGGCCACGCCCTTGAGGCGCACCTGGGCGTACAGCGCCTCGATCTGGCCATCGACCCGCTGCAGACCCTGCCAGCTGTCCTGGTAGTCGTTGAGCAGGGGCAGCAGGTTGTCCATGGAGTCGTCCACTGGCTCCATGAACGGTGTGCCGAACGGCAGGTCCGCCGGCAACAGCTGACGACGGCGCAGGGCGTCGTCGAGGGTACGTTGCTTGGCTTCCATGTCGCTGATCTGCCGGCCTACCAGTTGCAGCTTGGCCGACAGTTGCTGGACGCGTTCGGTGAAGGCGTCGCTGGAGCGCTTGAGTTCGTCCTGGGCGGCCTCCATCTGTGCCAGCTGTTCCAGCTTCTCGCCTTCCTCGGCGCTCAGGGTCTGGGCGCGGCGGAAGTCTTCCAGGGCTTTCTGCGCATCCAGCACCTGCTGGTACAGCGCTTCGGTCTGGGTCTTGCTCGCGGCGCGGTCGGCGGCCACCGCGGCCTGGGTTTTCAGCTGCTTGAGTTCTTTGTCCAGGCGCTCTTTCTGGTCGCGCAGCGCTGCGCGGTCCGCCAGGGCCTGCAAGGCCGGCGGTTCGATGTGGGAAATGTCGATGGACAGGCCCGGCACTTCGAAGCGCTCGCCCTTGAAACCGTCGAGAATCAGCTCCACGGATTTGACCCAGTCGCCGTTCTCGTCCAGGGCGATGCCGTGTTCGCCCAGCGGCAGGCTGAACAATTGGCTGTTGAACAGGCGCATCAGGCGCTCGACGTCCTGCTGGGAGAACTCCTCGCGCAGGCGCGCATAGCTATTGTTGTCGGCGTTATCGAGCTGCTGCTTGACCGACTTCAGGCGTTTTTCCAGGTCGCGCAGACGCTCTTCCAGGTCCTCGGCGGAGAATTGCCGGGACTGGGCCAGGGCGCCGGCCAGTTCGTCGTGGGCATCCTTGGCCGCCAGCAGTTGCTGCTCCAGGACCTTGACGTCGTCCACCAGGGCGAAACGATGCTTGAGCACCGAGAGTTCGCCGAGCCAGCGCTGGGTGCCGGTGATTTCCCGTTCCAGGCGCATCATTTCCTGGGTGCTGCTGCGCTGGTCGTTCTGCAGCGCGTCCTGTTCGTTGCGGTAGTGCTCGGCCTGGACGGTCAGCTCTTCCTTGCGTGCACTGGCGTAGTCGGACCAGGTGCCCAGCAGCGAATCGAGCAGTGGTGACAGGCGATGCAGTTTGCCGCGCAGGATGTCGCGCTGCTTTACGCCGTTGCCCAGGGCTTCCACCAGGGGGCCCGCGGCCACCAGCGAGTTGTAGTCCTGCTCCATGCGGCGCACGTCGCGGAAGGCTTCTTCGCAGGCGGCGATGTAGTCGACGCTGCCGGAGCGCAGGCTGTGCTCGAAGGCGTCGAGGAACAGTTGCTTGAGCTTGGCCGCGGTGATTTCGCGCATGTGCAGCAGGTTGATGAACAGCGCGCGGAAGGTTTTCAGGCTCTGTTCGCTGGTGGAGCGCAGCGGGATCAGGGTCAGGTCCAGCGGAATCGAGGTATGCCCGCCCACCAGCAAGCGGCGCAGTTCATCTGGCTTGAGTTCATAGGCCTTCAGGCCCTGGCGCTCAAGGTTGGTGAACAGCTCCTTCAGTCGCAGGCAGGTGTCGTCCTTCTGGTAATGCGCCAGGTCCAGCGAGCCGGCATAGGCGAAGAACTGGTGACCGAAACTGCCGCCCGGACCGCGTCCGGCCACGCCGATCACGTGCGGGCCATGGGGCAGGGACACTTCCACCAGGATGTAGCTGGTATCGGTGGCGAAGTAGAAGCGCCGCGATTGTTCCAGGCTGTACTTGCCGAAGCTCATGTCCGACATGCGCGCCAGGATCGGGAATTGCAGGGCGTTGATCGAAGCCGACTTACCCAGGTTGTTCGCGCCGTAGACCGACAGCGGCTCTTCCAGCGGGAACAGGCCCAGGCTGTAGCCGGCGGTGTTCAAAAGGGCAAAGCGGCGGATGCCGTAGCGTTCCTTGCTCATGCGTCGAGCTCCTGTTCTTCGGCAATGGCGCGGGCCAGTGCGTCTTCTTCACTTTCTTCGGACTCGACGAATTCGCTGAGGTCCAGCGGGTCGTCGGTCTGCAGCAGTTTTTCGTCGCTGTCTTCGTCGATCAGTACCGGCGTCGGCAACGGCAGCACGCTGTGCAGGCTGGCGGCCAGGTCACGGTCCTGCTGCACCGACAGGCAGACGTCGAGGAAGCGGTGCATCGGCGGCAGGAAGCGGTAGATGCCCGGCTCCTCGCCGGCAAAACCCAGTTGGGTCATGCGCCGCATGATTTTTTCTTCCAGTTCTTCATGGGTCTGTACTTCGGCCTGGATGAACAGGTCGCGGTACTTCTCCAGCAACGACGGCAGTTCGTCGCGGGCGAGGCTGCCGCCGTCGAGCACGGCGACCGGGTCGCGGCCCTGGTCGGCCAGGTGTTCCACCAGGATGAAGGTGAACAGCGCCAGGCGCTGGGCGGTCTTGTTCACCTGGGCGGCGGCGTTCTCCGGCACGAAGTAGTAGAAGCCGCGGGTGTCGCACACCAGTTCGAAACCCAGGGCCTTGAACAGGGTGCGGTACTGGTCCTGGAAGTTCGACAGCTGGGAATACAGCTCCGGGTCACGGCGGCTGATGTGATAGCCCTTGAACAGCTCGCGAAAGATCGGCGCCAGCTGGGACAGTTCGGAAAGATCAAGATGCATGGGGAGTGCTCGCAGAATTCTCGGCAGCATCATCGCGGGCCGAGAGCAGGGCGAAGGAGCGCAGGCTGACCTGGTGCTCGTGGGTGTGGTAGTCGCGGCGTTCCAGACGCTCGCGCTTGAAGCGTTTTTCCCGCGACAGGCGGGAGAACCAGTACAGCAGCTCGTCGGTGGCGCCGTCCGGTTCCTGCTCCAGCAGCCAGGTCATCAGGTCCGGCATCGGCAGCGCGTCTTCGCAGCGGTCGAGCATCTCGCGCACCGTGCGCGGCGCCCGTGGCGCATCGCCGCCCTTGTGGCTCTTGTGTGCCTTGGGGAAGCGCGTCGGCTTCGGCTCGAAGCTGGCCAGGGCGTAGACATAGGCCTCGACCTGGCCGGAGCTGCCGAGGAAGGTGCTCTGCGGGCGGGTGAACAGCGGCATGGCCGCTTGCGGCACGGCGTCGATGCCCTTGCGGCGGATGGCCGACAGCGCCAGGGCCGCGCCGCGGGTCACGGCGTTGTGCCGGCGGGCTTCTTCACGCAGCGGCAGCAGCAGTTCCCGGGCGTGACGCAGGGTCAGCTGGGCGCTGGTCTGCATTTCCAGGATCCGCGCGTGGGTGCGCAGCAGCATGTCGTCGTCCACCAGCTGGCCCAGGCGCTGCTGTTCGGTGAGCATGCGCAGCAGCACGTTCTCGACCTTGCGCACGCCTTGCTCGAAGGCGCCGTCGGCGTTCACCAGCTGGATCATCGGTTCGACGTATTCGTCCCAGGTGGCCAGTACCTCGGCGTACCGCTGGCGCAGGGGAATCTGCCGGTCGCTGGTCTTGGCCCGCTCGGCGACGGCCACCAGGGCCTGTTCGTCGTTGGCGAGCTTTTTCAGGACATCGCGCACGCGCATGTCCAGCAGGCGCAGCTGGCGGGCCAGGTCGTGGCCGTCGCGGATGTCGAAGGCGTCCTGGATATAACCGGCCAGGCGCTCGAGGTGGCGCAGGTAGGCTTCGATTTCCAGGCACAGGCCCAGGCGGTGCTCGCGCCGCAGGTAGGCGAGGAAGTCGTGGATCTGCGCGTTGAGCTCGAAACGGTTCGGGCTTTTCGCCACCGGAACCAGGATATCCAGGCGGATCCACACATCCAGCAGGCTGGTGATGTCCTGTGGCGTACTGTCAATTTGCTGTGCGGCCAGCTGTGAACGCAGTTCGGCGAGGCTCAGGGTGCCTTGGTCGAAGTGCTCGCACAGTGGCTCCAGAAGTGCCCAGTGTTCGGCGAGGGCGCGCAACACGCGCTTGGGTTCGATCATCGGAATGGCCGGCTGGTTGGCAATGAAAAGCGGCGATTGTACTGCATCGGAAGGCTGACGATTCACCCCTCGGTCTTGTCATGGGCTGGACGGGCGTTTTTTGTGGCGAATCAACTGCGGGCGATCTTCGACGAAGGACGGTAGAATCCCCCCACTTCAGTTATCCACAAGTGGCCGACCTTTGCTTATCGAGTCCCGCCGTCGCGCTTATCTGTCCGCCATGCAGGTGGTCAGCTGGCTGCCGCGCACCGAATTGCCCTTTGCGGCGCCGTCCCGTCCCGAGTTGCTGGTGATTGCCGAGCCCGTGGTCGAGGCCCCGGCAGCCCCTGCACCTGTGGCCAAAACGGTTGCCGAGCCTGTGGCCAAGCCTGCCGAACGACCGAAAATCGAAGTGCCGCGTCCCGGCAGCGCTGCCGTTCGTCCGGTCAGCAAGCCCGTGGAGGAGGCGGAGGAGGCCCCGGCACCGGTCAAGGCCCCGCCCGTGCCGCCACCGCGTTTCGCCTTGCAATTGCTGCGCGCCGGCCGTTGCCTGCTGCTGGTGGAGTTACCCACAGGCGAAGCCTTCCAGAGCCGCGACCCGGCCTACCTGCTGCTCAAGGACATGCTGCGCGCCGCCGGCCTGCCGGACAGCCCGCAGATCCTCGCCGAGCCGGTGCGCTGGCCGATGCTGACCCGCGGCAACCTCGACCAGGGGCCGGACGCAGCGCGGGATTTCGTCCAGGCCTTTGTCGGGGCGCGGGTCGAAGAAGAACCTTGCGTCTGCCTGTGGCTGATCGGCCTGCCAGCGGTACGTTTCGCGGGCGAGGCCGATGCGCAAGCCTACAACCGTGAACTCCAGGTCGAAGGCCTGGGCTCGGCCTGGGCGCTGCCCGGGCTGGAATTATTAATGGAAGAGCCACAGCGTAAGGCTGATGTCTGGCAAGCCATGCGTCGGCTGATGGCGCGTTGGAAAAGTAGCAATGAGTGACGCTTTATCGTTCCGCCAGGCCACCGAGGCGGATCTGGATGCCATCCTGAAAATCGAATACGCGGCGTTCAGCCATCCCTGGACCCGCGGCATTTTCACCGACGCCCTGAAGTCCTATGAAGTCTGGCTGATGTTCGAAGGCAGCCAGCAGGTCGGCCACGGGGTGATCCAGGTGATCATCGACGAAGCCCACCTGCTCAATATCACCGTCAAGCCGGAAAACCAGGGCCGCGGCCTGGGCCTGCGCCTGCTGGAAGAGCTGATGAAGCGTGCTTACCAGAAAGACGCGCGTGAGTGCTTCCTCGAGGTGCGCTCCAGCAACCAGACCGCCTATCGGTTGTACGAGCGCTACGGTTTCAACGAGGTCGGCCGTCGCCGGGATTACTATCCGGCGACAGGCGGGCGCGAAGATGCGCTGGTGATGGCCTGCACCCTGGTCGATTGACGAAGTATCAACCCGTTACGTAGGGCAGACGGGTCAGGGTTTGCCGTCCAGCGGGTCGCTATGGGCCAGTTCTGCTTCGTCCAGGCCATTGCCGCCGCCGATATCGTCTTCATCGACAATGCTCAGGTCCCAGTCGGCCGGCTGGTCTTCACCGGCTTCATGGGCGGAGCGGGCGCCGTCTTCGCGGATCAGGTTTTCCGGGGTCAGCTCATCGTCGTTGGGCTCCTCGTCGGCGTTGCCGGTCAGGCTGGAGCCATGGATGTGCCGGTGGGGAGTACGATGCTCCACAGAGCTGGAAGCAGGGTCGCCGACCCTGGCACCGGGTTCTTCTTCATCGAAGTCCAGCTCTTCCATGGAACCCATGCGGTCTTCGTTGTCGTCGATGGGCTCGGGCTGAGGCGCACCATAGGGACGTCGTGATTCAGTCATGACGGTTGCTCATACTTTCGGGCTTAAAGAGTGGACCCACCAGACCCTGCAAGATTCAAAGGGGTGGATAAGCGGTATCTGCATAGACGCGCGTGACCCCGATAGACGGTCGTCTGTCATAGCAACGCATCAATCCTGAGGTTTCACAGCATGAACGAACTACAAGACCTGATTGATAACAACGAGCGTTGGGCCGAAGCGATCAAGCAGGAAGATCCTGACTTCTTCTCCAAGCTGGCTCGCCAGCAGACGCCGGAATACCTGTGGATCGGCTGTTCGGACGCCCGTGTGCCGGCCAACGAGATCGTTGGCATGCTGCCCGGGGATCTGTTCGTACACCGCAACGTGGCCAACGTGGTGCTGCACACCGACCTCAATTGCCTGTCGGTGATCCAGTACGCGGTGGACGTGCTCAAGGTCAAACACATCCTGGTCACCGGCCACTACGGCTGTGGCGGCGTGCGCGCCTCGATGCAGGATCGCCAGCTGGGCCTGATCGATGGCTGGCTGCGCTCGATTCGCGACCTGTACTACGAACATCGCGAAGTGCTGGGGCAACTGGCCACCGAGGAAGAGCGGGTCGACCGCCTCTGTGAGCTGAACGTGATCCAGCAAGTGGCCAACGTCGGCCACACCAGCATCGTGCAAAACGCCTGGCATCGCGGGCAGAGCCTGTCGATCCACGGTTGCATCTATGGCATCAAGGACGGCCGCTGGAAGAGCCTGAACGCCACCATCAGTGGCTTCGAGCAACTGCCGCCGCAGTACCGCCTGCGTCCGGTCGGGGCGCTCTGAGGCGCTGAAACCCCATCGCGAGCAAGCTCGCTCCTACGGGCGATGTGCCGTTCTGTAGGAGCGAGCTTGCTCGCGATGGGGATGTAGCCGTTACCGCTTATCCGTCAGATATGCGGCGGTGCCTCGGTACTCATCGACGGTGCCGGCGCCTTCAACTGTTTCAGCTGGGTCTGTACCGGCTCGCTGGCGCACTTGGCCTGGGCCTGCTCCGGCGTCAGCTTACGGATCGAGGTGTAGAACAGAGCGCAGGTCTGCTCTTTGTTGGCCACCTGCCAGTTCTGTGTGCAGCTTTTGAGTTGTGCCGCCGGATCGCTGCCCGGCTTGCTGCCCATCCCGGCCTGCCAGCAGGCGGCGCTCAGGTCCTGCCCCATCACTTTCAAGCCGGCCGCATCGGCCTTGGCCTCGTCACCGTCGTAGTTCTCCGGGTCCGCCGCGTACCAGATGTAACTCGGGTGGTTGGAACCCAGCACCGGCACCTTCAGGCCCGCGCTCGGGCTGATCTGCGCCAGGCCCAGCACACTCACGGTGGCGCCGTACTGCTGCTTGATCCAGTTACGCACCGGCGCGCCGAAGGCCACCATCGGCAGGGCGCCGCCGCTGGCGTTCTGGCTGACCTGCTTGACCATGGTGGTCTGGTAGTCCTGGAAGTAGCCGTAGACGCCTTCCAGGTCCTTGCCGGCAGTGGCCGGGGCGGCGATCGGCGCGATGTCGATGATGGTCTGGTAGCCCGGGGTCTGCTCGGTGGGAATGCCATTGGTGGTGAGCAGGGTGGCCCAGCGGTCGGTGGTGGCCGATCTCAGGTAGTCCTGGGCTTGAGTCAGCGAGTAGTCCGGCGGGAAGTGCAGCAGCTCGACGCTCTTGCGGTTTTCCAGGGCCATGCCCAGGGGCAGGAACAGGTACCAGCTGTAGGTCCACTTGCCGTCGCTGTTGAGTTTGCTGGCGCCCTTGTAGGCCAGGTCGCCGGCATCCAGCAGGGCGGTCAGCGGCTTGCCATAGTCCTTCGGCACACCGCTGATGTTGGCGTACAGCTGGTTGTTATCGGTCTTCACCTTGACCTTGGCGGTGCTGTAGCCATCGCGCTTCACGCTTTGGGTCAGGTAGTGTTCGACGGTCTGTTCCAGCGTCCAGTTGCGGAAGCAGATCACGTTGCAGTTGTTGGGGTAGGAGAAGAGCTGGGTGACACGCTGGGTGTTGCCCAGCTTCAGATCGACGTTGGCCTGGGCTGCGGTGCTCAGGGTCAGGCTACTTAGGGTCAGGCCGCCCAGGGTCAGGGCGGCGAGGGGAAGGGACAATCCTGTGAGTTTCATGCTTGGCTCCTTGTCAGCGTAGGCCTCGTCTGGGCGAGGTAAGTTCCACCCTGAAACAGTAGCGGGTGACAAGGAAAAAGGTGGAATAAATCTTCATTTCTGCACCCGCAAACGGCCGCCCGGGCGGCCGCTGCCGCCGGTTCAGGCCGGGAAGTGCAGGGCATTGCTCAGGTCGCCCATGGGCGCCTGCCCCCGGGCGGTCATCGCCGCGTCCCGTTGCTTGAGGCCGTCGAGCGGTTCGAGCTGGAACACCCGGGTGATCAGCCGCAGGATCGACGCGGTGTCGTACACCGTATGGTCCACCGTGCCCTTGCGGGCGAACGGCGACACCACCAGCGCCGGGATGCGCGTCCCCGGCCCCCAGCGGTCGCCCTTGGGCGGGGCGACGTGGTCCCACCAGCCGCCGTTTTCATCGACCGTGACGATCACCACCATGTTCTGCCACTGCGGGCTTTCGCGCAGCACCTTCAGGACGCGCACGATATGCCGGTCGCCCGCGGCCACATCGGCATAACCGGCGTGCATGTTGAGGTTGCCCTGGGGCTTGTAGAACGCCACCGGCGGCAACTTGCCGGCCTCGGCATCGGCGAGGAAGCGGTTGCTGCCCGACTCATCGCCCAGGCCCGCATCGCGCAGGTGGTGGTTGCGTTCGTTCGGCTGCTCGGGACCGAACTGCGCGAAGTAGTTGAACGGCTGGTGGTGGTACTGGAAGTTGGGGATCTTCGGAATCCCCGCCGAATCCTTGTAGGCGTCCAGCGTGACCTGCCAGGCGCCGGCGTACCAGGCCCAGTCGATGTCCTTGCGCGAGAGCTTGTCGCCGATGGTGTCGTGGCGTTGCGGCACCAGCACATTGGGCAGGTCGGCCTTGGCATAGGCCGGGCGCTGCGGGTCGCGGATCCAGGTCGGCCAGTACGGCGGGGCCATGGTATTGACCGCGTAGCCGTCGGGGGTCAGCAGGCTCGGGCCGAATTGCGGCGGGCCGCTCATGGCGCTGGCCGGGGATTGCTCCAGCGGCTTGAGACGGCTGTCGAGCGGGTCGTCGCTCTGCAGGGTGGCGATCTGCGGCTTGGCCACCGAATTGGCCGCATCCGGATAAAACGGCACGGCGGCGCTGATCAGGTACTGGTGGTTGAGAAACGAGCCGCCGAAGGTGCCCTGGAAGAAGTTGTCGCACAGCACGAACTCCCGGGCCACATCCCACAGGCGCAGCTCATAGCGGCTCTGGGCGTAATGACCCATGGGCAGGCCGCCGGAGTCGGCCCAGGCGACGAAACCATCGTTCTTGCCGCCGTTGATCTGCATCTGGTTCTGGTAGAACACGTGCCACAGGTCGCGGGTGACCAGGCCCAGGGGCAGGTCTTGGCCATCGGGGCCCTTGAGGGCGAAGGGTGCGTTGGGCAGGTGTTCCTGGTATTGGGTGCCGACCGGGTAGGTCACGCCATCCAGGGCCTGGGGCCCGACCTGGGCGACACCGCCCCAGACCGGCGGCAAGGTCTGCAACAGGCTGCCGTCGCGGTCGCGCTGCTGATAGTCGGCGGGCTTGAGGGCCGAGAGCGGTTTTTCCAGGCCCGGGAAGTCGGCGAACAGGTTGTTGAAGCTGCGGTTCTCGGCATAGATCACCACCACGTTCTTCACGTTGTCGCGCAGCGCCCGGTCCAGCTCGGCGGGCGACAGCGGGCGTTCCACCGGTTTGCCCGGCGCCGGGTCGTTATGGCCGCAGGCGCTGAGCGTCGCGCCGACACCCAGCACCGCTACGCCGCCGAGAAAACGCCGGCGGCTGGTGTCGGTGGGGGGCTCAGTGGCCTGGGAATGTTCTGGGTCTTTCGAGTGTTCGTCGCTCATGCCGGGTCCCTGATTACCTTTCGATCAATTCGTAACAAAGTATTTCGGCTGCACGGTAGCAACCGAATATGACGGAAAGACTACAGAAAAGGCTCTGGGACGGGGCTTAGAAGATAGTAGGGGGAGGCTGGAAAGCGTGTAGGGCTGCTTCTGTAGGAGCGAGGCTTGCCCGCGATGGCATCCATCCGGGCAATGATTTTCTCCAGGTAAAGCGCGGTGGCAGCTTTTGCGACCACTGCGCAGTCTGTCGCGAACCAGCTCGCTCCCGCAGAGAAACGAGCCGCCCGCAAAAGATTACGGCGCCACGGGTGGCATATAGCTCAGCGTGGTGCCCAATGCCCACAGCAGCACCAGCACCAGCGGCGCGTGCACCAGCAACTGGACGAAGGAAAAACCGATCAGGTCCCGCGCCTTGAGCCCCAGGACCCCCAGCAGCGGCAGCATGTAGAAGGGGTTGATCAGGTTCGGCAGCGCCTCGGCGGCGTTGTAGATCTGCACCGCCCAGCCCAGGTGGTATTGCAGGTCATTGGCCACCTGCATCACGTAGGGCGCCTCGATGATCCACTTGCCGCCGCCCGAGGGAATGAAGAAGCCCAGTACCGCCGAGTAGATGCCCATCAGCAGCGCATAGGTGTCGTGGGAGGCGATCTGCACGAAGAAGGTCGAGATGTGGTGGGCCAGGGTTTGGCCGTCGACACCCTTGACCACGGTCAGCAAGGCCGCGATAGAGCCGTACAGCGGGAACTGGATCAGCACCCCGGTGGTGGTCGGCACGGCGCGGGCCACCGCTTCGAGGAAGCTGCGCGGGCGCCAGTGCAGCAGCGCGCCGAGCATCAGGAACAGGAAGTTATAGGTGTTGAGCCCGGAAATCGCGGTGATCGCCGGCTTGGTGGCGAACTCGTGGTAGAGCCAGCCGGCCGCCAGCAAGGCCAGCAGGATGGTCAACAGCGGGCTGTATTCCAGCCACTCGCCGGGGCGGGTGCGCGGTTGTGGCTTGGGCATGCTGAAACTCGGATCGATGCCGCAGGCCTTGGCGTCGCGCGCCGAGTTCGGGCCGGGCGCGGTGGCGTAGGCGATGACCAGCGAGACCACGATCAAGGCCAGCAGCAACACGCCGGACTGCCAGAGAAAGATGGTCTGGGTGAACGGAATCACCCCGGTGATCGACAGGATCGACGGCGGCAGGCTGCCGGGGTTGGCCTGCAATTGCGCGGCGGACGACGACAGGCCCAGGGCCCATACCGCGCCCAGGCCCAGGTAGGCCGCGGCGCCAGCGGCGCGGTAGTCCATGCGCAGCTCGGTACGCCGGGCCAGGGCGCGCACCAGCAAGCCGCCGAACACCAGGGACAGGCCCCAGTTGAGCAAGGAGGCGACCATGGAGATCAGCGCTACCCAGGCCACGGCGGAACGGCCGTTCTTCGGGATGCGCGCCAGTTTGTCGATCAGCTTCACCGCCGGCGGCGAGCTGGCGACTACATAGCCGCCGATGACCACGAAGGCCATCTGCATGGTGAAGGGGATCAGGCTCCAGAAGCCGTCGCCGAAGGCCATGGCGGTGTCGGTGGGCTTGGCGCCCATGGCCATGGTGGCCAGGGCGACTATGACCACCGCCAGCGCGGCGAACACCCAGGAGTCGGGGAACCAGCGCTCGGCCCAGTTCGAGCAGCGCAGGGCAAAACGGGCGGAGCGGCTGTCTTCAATGTCTGTGGACACGTCGATACCTCAAGTCTTTTTATGATTGTCAGGAGGTCGGTCGCCTCAGGCTGGGGCGGCCGAAAACTGTGCAAGAATGCGGCAATTGGTACCCACTGCAAAGGATTGAAGTACATGCCATTCCCGCTCGAAGAACGCCAGGCGCTGCTCAAGGTCAAGGGTGTCGGCGAAACCGTGGTCGCCCGCCTCGAACAACTGGGCATCGATTCCCTCGCCCAGCTGGCCCGGGCCGATGCCCTGGATATCGTCACTCAGGCCTCGGCCCTGGTCGGCTCCAGCTGCTGGAAAAACAGCCCCCAGGCCCGCGCGGCGATCCAGGCGGCGATCGCCCTGGCCAAGGGCGCCTGAGGCGGTGAGCCGCGAAACGCCTTTCGCCTATCAGGCCGTCTACCGCTACCTGGTGGAGTGGCTGGATGGCGCCAGTGCGGCCGAGCAGCGCCTGCCGTCATTGCGCGCCCTGGCCCAGCGCCTCAAGGTCTCGGTCTCCACCACCAAGTACGCCTACGCTTTGCTCGAAGATGAAGGGCGGATCTACGCCCGGCCCAAGCAGGGCTACTTCAGTCGCCCCGTGCCGGCGCCAGGGCTGGCGCCGGATACGCACTTGCTGGACAGGGTCTATGCCTACGCCCGCCAGCCCGGAATGCTGGCGCTGTGCAGCGATGCGCCGGCGATGTTGCTGTCCCTGGACAATCCCCTGTTGACGGCCGAGCGCGAGCTGGTGCGCCAGTACCCGCGCTCCCAGGCGCCGCTGTACCAGCCGTTTGGCGAGGCGGAGCTGCGCACGGTGCTGGCCGAGCGTTACACCCGCTCGACCACGGATTACTGGCAGGCCGAACAGGTGTTCCTCGGCACCGACCTGCGCGCGGTGCTGGCGTTGTCCCTCGATGCCCTGGAGCTGAATGGCAGCGTCGCCCTGGTGGAGTCGCCCTGTTCCTGGGCGATCCTGCGGCAATTGCAGGCGGCGAAGATCCGCGTGATCGAGCTGCCGCTGGATGCCGAAGGGCGTTTCGATCGCCAGCGGCTGCATGAGGTGCTACAACGCGAGCCGGTGCGCCTGGCGCTGCTGTCCTCGACCTTGAATACACCCCACGGCAGCCTGATGCCCGCGGCGGATAAACAGCAGCTGTGCCGCTGGCTGGGGGAGCGCGGCATCTGGCTGTTGGAAAATGACAGCTATGGCGAGTTCTGCTTCACCCCGGAGCCGGCGCGGTATCGCGATTACGCCGATCCCGAGCGGCTGCTGGTGTTTTCCACCTTCGACAAGCTGATCGGTTCCGAGGCGCCCTTCAGCTACGTGCTGTGCCGCGGCCAGGGCGCGCGCTTGCAGCGGCATTTTCTCGAGCGCGCGTTTCGCCTGTCGCCGATCCGCCAGAAGGCCGTGGCCAAGCTGCTGGGCAGCGGCCGTGTCGATCAGCACCTGACGCAGCTGCGCGGTCTGTTGCGCGAGCGCATGGGCCAGATGCAGGCGCTGCTGGCCGAACACGCCGCCGAGCAGCTGCGCGTGGTCACCCCGGCCGGCGGCGCGACCCTGTGGGCCGAGGCCACGCGCCCGGTGGATATGGCCCAGGTCTATGAACAGCTGCTGGGCCAGGGCATCGTCATCGCCCCGGGGCAGATGTTCAGCCAGCAAGGGCTCTGGCGCCATCACCTGCGCCTGAGCTTCACCCTCGACTGGCGCCAGGACATCGCTGGCGCCGTGCAACGGCTGGCCCGGGCCATCGATCAAACGCCGTAGCAGTGCCGCGCCTCGGGGAAGCGGTCGTCGCGCACCTCGGCGGCGAACTGCTCGCAGGCCTGGCTGATCAGCGCGCCGACATCGGCGTACTGTTTGACGAAGCGCGGCACCTGGGGCCCGCCCAGGCCCAGCAGGTCTTCGGTCACCAGCACCTGGCCGTCACAGGCGGGGGAGGCGCCGATGCCGATGGTCGGCATCGGCGAGAAGTCGCTGATGCGCCGCGCGAGGTTTTCCGCCACCCCTTCCAGCAGCAGGCTGAACGCCCCGGCTTCGAGATGGGCGCGGGCGTCGGCCTCGATGGCCTGGGCGGTGGCGTCGTTCAGGCCCTGGGCCTTGAAGCCGCCCATGACATTCACGTACTGGGGCATCAGGCCGATATGGGCCATCACCGGAATCCCGCGCTGCACCAGGAACTCCACAGTCGGCGCCAGGGCCTGCCCGCCTTCGAGCTTGAGCGCGTCACAGCCGGTGCGCGCCAGCACCTCGGCACAGTTGCGGTAGGCCTGTTGCGGCGATTCCTGGTAACTGCCGAACGGCATGTCGGCGATCACGCAGGCCAGCCGGGTACTGGCGACTACGGCGCGGGTGTGGCCGATGATCTCTTCCAGGCTCATGTCCAGGGTGGAGGTGCGGCCGTAGCCGACCATGGCCGTGGAGTCGCCGATCAGCACGAAATCGACGAACGGGTCCATCAGCCGCGCCATGTGGCTGGTGTAGGCGGTCAGGGAGACGATCTTCTGCTGGCCTTTCATGGCCACCAGTTGCGGCACGGTCAGGCGTTTGCTGCGGGTATGGATGCTCATGGCGGCTTTCCTGTTGCGGGTGGGAAAGTCGCCGATTATTGGCGTCCGCGGCGCCGATTCAATGCACAGGAAAACCCTAAAAACCGACCCAGGAGGGTGTTGCAGTTGTCCCTCGCGGCGTTTGCGTAGACCATGGGCGCCTTGAATTCTGCCCAAGATCGAGTGGCTTTATGTCCTTTTCCCCTGACGCGCGGCCGGCGCCGTTTTCCCGGTCCGACTACAAGACCCTGGGCCTGGCGGCACTGGGCGGCGCCCTGGAAATCTACGATTTCATCATCTTCGTATTTTTCGCCCTGACCCTGAGCCAGCTGTTCTTCCCGCCGGAAATGCCCGAGTGGCTGCGACTGTTGCAGAGCTTCGGGATCTTCGTCACCGGTTACCTGGCGCGGCCGCTGGGCGGCATTCTCATGGCGCACTTCGCCGACCGCCTGGGGCGCAAGAAGGTGTTCAGCCTGAGCATCCTGATGATGGCCCTGCCGTGCCTGCTGATCGGCATCATGCCGACCTACGCGCAGATCGGTTATTTCGCGCCGTTGTTGCTGCTGGCGCTGCGGGTGCTGCAAGGCGCGGCGGTGGGCGGTGAGGTGCCGAGCGCCTGGGTGTTCGTCGCCGAGCATGCGCCGGCCGGCCATCGCGGTTATGCCCTGGGCTTTCTGCAGGCCGGGCTGACCTTCGGCTACCTGATCGGCGCGCTGACCGCGACCCTGCTGGCGCAACTCTTCACCCCGGCGGAAATCCTCGATCACGCCTGGCGTTATCCGTTCCTGCTCGGTGGGGTGTTCGGCGTGATCGGCGTCTGGCTGCGCCGCTGGCTCAGCGAAACCCCGGTGTTCATGGCCATGCAGGAGCAGCGCGACAGCGCCGTCGAGCTGCCATTGCGCACCGTGCTGCGCGAGCATCGCCTGGCGCTGTTGCCGGCGGCGATTCTCACCTGCGTGCTGACCTCCGCGGTGGTGGTGTTCGTGGTCATCACCCCGACCATGATGCAGAAAACCTTCGGCATGAGCGCCAGCCACACCTTCGCCCTGAGCAGCCTGGGCATCGTGTTCCTGAATCTCGGTTGCGTGCTGGCCGGGCTGGTCGTCGACCGCATCGGCGCCTGGCGCACGGTGATGCTCTACAGCCTGCTGCTGCCGCTGGGCATCGGCCTGCTCTACGGCTGCCTGATCGGCGGCGGCGACTGGGTCGGCCTGGCCTACGCCATCGCCGGCCTCGGCTGCGGCGTGGTGGGCGCGGTGCCGTCGGTGATGGTCGGGTTGTTTCCGGCGCGGATCCGCGTGTCCGGCATCTCCTTTACCTACAACATCGCCTACGCGCTGTGGGCGAGCACCACGCCCTTGTTGCTGATCGGCCTGATGCCCTGGAGCCCGTGGATCTGTGTGATGTATTGCGCGGTGATGGGTGCGGTCGGGGTCATCAGCGCCGGGTATTTCGGGGCGCGTATGCCGAGGCTGACGGGGAATGCGGTGCCTGGGGTTTGTGCGGGGTCCTGAGGCTCTTTCGCGAGCAGGCGAGCGCTCCCACAGGGGAAAAATTTCACCTCCGGAAATACCTGCAGGCGCCGGCGCGCGCGGGCTAGAGCCTTCGCCGCCAGCCTGCGGTTTAACCCGGGCAATACCGTTGAATGTTGTGCTTAGCCAAGGCCCATTTACCCGCTAATCTCTCGAAAAAAAGCGCGCGGTCCACGCGCCAGTTTTCGGGAGCTGCCTTGATCCGGTCCGTCCTTTGTTCCCTGCGTGATTTCTCCACGCTGCCCCCGTTGCTGCAGGCGGCATGGTTGTCCTTTGCCATTGGCCTGGTCATGACCCTGCTTCATCTGTGGATCTTCAATTTTGTCGACTATGGGCTGGACGGTGCCAACGTTGAATCCCTCAGCGGCAAGGTGCTGTATGCCGACCGTGGCGGGCTGCTGATAGAGGACGCGGACAGTGGCGAATACACCCGGCTCAAGGTGGTTCGTGGCATCAGCTATCTGAACGTCGGCCATGACCAGATCCTGGGGCGCACGCTGAGCTTCACCCACCTGCGCGATGCGGTGCTGAGCTGCACCCTCGATGGCGAGGAGCTGTGCATCGCGCAATGCGCCAACGCCATGGAATGCCTGGACAGCCGCCGCGAGCGCGAGACGCCGCAGGGCATATTGATCATGGCGTTCGGCACCAGCCTGATGTGCCTGGGCCTGCATGTGCTGCGCCGGCGCAAGTCCGCGCCGGGTAGCGGGATCTTTTGAATTGCCGCCGGGCACCGTTGCCCCTAGGCTGTGCGGCATCCGTTTCAGACCAGGAGCCCCGCATGCAGGTCGTGCCGATACTCGAAACTTGCGCACAGGTGCAGGCGCGTGTGCGTGAGCTGCGCAACCAGCCGGACGTGCGCAAGTACATGTACACCTCCCACGAGATTTCCGAGGCCGAGCACCGTGCCTGGCTCGACTCGCTGGTGGGCAATCCGCGGCAGTCGGTGTTCGTGGTGCTGCAGGAGGGAGTCGCCTGTGGCGTGGTGTCGCTGAACGCGATCAATGCCCTGCACAAGAGCGCCGACTGGGCCTTCTACCTGGACAGCGGCTTGCAGGGCAAGGGCCTGGGCAGCCAGCTGGAATTCTGGTTGCTCGACCATGCCTTTGGCGCGGCCGGCCTGGAAAAGCTCAACTGCGAGGTGCTGGCGCTGAACCAGGCGGTGATCCGCCTGCACCAGAAGTTCGGTTTCACCCTCGAGGGCGTGCGCCGGCAGAACGTCGAGAAGGACGGCCAGCGTATCGATGTGATGCTGCTCGGCATTACCCGCGAAGAGTGGGCCGCCCAGCGCCCAGGCATGCTCGCGGTGATGGCGCGCCTGGGGCGCTGAAAGCCGTTACGCATAACGCTCAGATGGCAGCGACATGACCATTGCGTCATTTTGCCGGGGGGCGCTGCCCAGGCCGGCTATCATCAGCCACGACGATTTTCACAGGCGGGGGCTTTCATGGGCGCAGGGCACAGTCACGGACAGGTTCGGGCCGGACACGAACGCACGTTATGGATGGCCCTGGGGCTGACCGGCAGTTTCATGATCGCCGAGGTGATCGGCGCCTTTATCACCGGCAGCCTGGCGCTGCTGTCCGATGCCGCCCACATGATGACCGACGCGCTGGCGCTGGCGATCTCCCTGGTGGCGATCCAGGTCGGCAAGCGCGCGGCCGATCGCAAGCGCACCTTCGGTTATGCACGTTTCGAGATTCTCGCCGCGGCGTTCAACGCCATCCTGTTGTTCGTGGTCGCTTTCTACATCCTGTTCGAGGCCTGGCAACGCCTGTCCGCGCCGGCGGAAATCCAGTCCACGGGCATGCTGGTAATCGCGGTGCTGGGGTTGATCGTCAACCTGATCTCCATGCGCCTGCTGGCCTCGGCGAGCGCCGAAAGCCTTAACGTCAAGGGCGCCTACCTGGAAGTGTGGAGCGACATGCTCGGCTCCATCGGCGTGATCGTCGCAGCCTTGGTGATCATGTACACCGGCTGGGGCTGGGTCGATTCGCTGGTGGCCGCGGCCATCGGTTTCTGGGTGCTGCCGCGCACCTGGATGCTGCTCAGGGAGAGCATGAACGTGCTGCTGCAAGGCGTGCCGGACGGCATCGATATCGATGAGGTCGAGCAGGGCATCCGCGCCATCGACGGGGTGACCGAGGTGCACGACCTGCACCTGTGGGCCTTGACCAGCGGCAAGAACGTGATGAGCACACACCTGGTGGCCGACCTGGGGCGGCGCAGCGAACAGCAGATCCTCGCCGAGGTCACCGAGCTGATGCACGAGCGCTTCGATATCTCCCATGTGACGGTCCAGGTCGAACAGGCCGGCTTCCACGAACAGGGGCACGAAGAGCACGTTCATTGATTCCCCGGCGTATCGAGCTCCATACCCTGTAGCCGCTGCCGAGCCTGCGAGGCTGCGATCGACTGCGAAGCAGGCGCCGCTCTTGGGTGCGCCGGAGGTCCTGCGACCAGCGTGGCCCGGACCATCGCAGCCTTCGGCAGCGGCTACATCGACTGGTGTGACCGGACTATTGGATTTTTCCCCTGTAGCCGCTGCCGAGCACCGCGAGGCTGCGATCGACCGCGAAGCGGGCGCCGCTCTTGGGCGCGCCGGAGGTCCTGCGACCAGCGTGGCCCGGACCATCGCAGCCTGCGGCAGCGGCTACACCGATCGTGTGCACCGAACTATCGGGTCGTTTCCCTGTAGCCGCTGCCGAGCCCCGCGAGGCTGCGATCGACCGCGTAGCGGGCGCCGCTCTTGGGGGCGCCGAAGGTCCTGCGACCAGCGTGGCCCGGACCATCGCAGCCTGCGGCAGCGGCTACAGCGCTTCAGTCGCGCTCTTCGAGCACGTAGCCGACGCCGCGCAGGGTGTGGATCAGTTTGCTTTCGAACGGGTCGTCGATCTTGGCCCGCAGGCGGCGGATCGAGACTTCCACCACATTGGTGTCGCAGTCGAAGTTCATGTCCCACACGAACGAGATGATCTGGGTCCGCGACAGCACCACGCCGCTCTGGCGCATCAGCAGGTGCAGCAGGGCGAACTCCTTGGTGGTCAGGTCGATGCGCTGCTTGCCGCGAAACGCCCGGTGGCGGCCCTGGTCCAGTTCCAGGTCGGCCACCCGCAACACATCGGGCGTCGGCGACTGCTCGCTGCGCCGCAACAGGCTGCGCACCCGCGCCAGCAGCTCGGGGAATTCGAACGGCTTGACCAGGTAATCGTCGGCGCCCAGGTCCAGGCCCTTGATCCGGTCCACCAGGCGCCCCTGGGCGGTGAGCATCATGATCCGCGTATTGCTGTTCTGGCGAATGCGCTGCAGCACCCCCCAACCGTCCAGCTCCGGCAGATTGACGTCGAGAATCACCAGGTCGTAGGCGTGCTGGCGGGTCAGGTGCAGGCCGTCGGCGCCGTTGCTGGCGCAATCGACGACGTAGCCGCTTTCGCTCAATCCCTGATGCAAGTAGTCGGCGGTTTTCGGTTCATCCTCGATCACCAGAATGCGCATGCTGAATTAGCCTCGGTGTTTAATGCAGTGGGGAAGTCCAATAACTTCGTTGGAAGTAACGGGCTGGATGATTCAACTTTCAAAGTTCTTGATTTAAAACTTTCGAAGTGTCGTGCGGGGAGAAGTTGTTTCTCTATATTTCAAGTTGTGGGTTTATTGCACTTGCCCTCGGGTCGATGGCCCGGATGTTAATACACAAGCCCGTGCCAGAGCGTTTGCTAACGGATTTGTAATCTTTGCGCCACCCTGTCGATAAGTACCGACGGCTACATTTGGCCGGCACTAAATACTCACCTGTTAGTTGTTTTATGGGTGGAGTGTGGATGCGTCGTGCCGGTTCAACTTCCTCGCGCCGCCCAGCCTCCGCCGCCACTCTGTACCGGTAAGGGGCCAGAAAGCGTTATGCCAACCACTATTAAAAAACTTGCCTGGATAGTCGGGGCATTGTCTGGCGTTCTGTTGTTGGCCAGTGCCTCGCTGCCGGAAGCCGCGGCGGCCGAGAGCCGGGTGCTGAGCCTCGACAACGCCCTGGCAAGTGCCTTTGCCAACAACCCCGAACTGGCGGCCGCGCGCTGGGAAATCGACATCGCCCAGGGTGGCCGGCAGCAGGCGGGATTGATCCCCAATCCGGTGTTGTCCTGGGACGCCGAGGACACTCGCCGCAGCTCGCGCACCACCACTGTCAAGCTCAGCCAGACCCTGGAACTGGGCGGCAAGCGCGGCGCGCGCATCGATGTCGCCAGCCGTGCCCAGGACGCCGCGGCGCTGGAGCTGGAGCGCCAGCGCAACCAACTGCGCGCCGATGTGATCGCGGCCTTCTACGGCGCCTTGCGTGCCCAGGAACGCAGCGATCTGGCCGGCCGCTCCCTGGCCCTGGCCGAGCGCGGGCTGACGGTGGCCAAGGGGCGGGTGAGCGCCGGCAAGGCCTCACCAGTGGAAGCCACCCGCGCCCAGGTCCAGCTCTCGGAAGTGCGCCTGGAGCTGAGCCGCGCCGAGATGGACCGGGCCAATGCCTATCGGCAACTGGCGACCGTGACCGGCGCGGCCACCACCGACTTCAGCGCCGTCGCGGAGCCGGCCAGCGGGCTGCCCTCGCTGCCGCCTTCGGCGCAATTGCTGGCGCGCCTGCAACAGACCACCGAACTGCGCCTGGCCGAAATGCAGGTGGTGCAGCGCGAAGCATCCCTGGGGCTGGAAAAGGCCCAGCGCATTCCCGACCTCGATATCAGCGTGGGCAGCCAGTACGACGCCAGCGTGCGTGAGCGGGTCAACCTGGTCGGGGTGTCGATGCCGATTCCGCTGTTCAACCGCAACCAGGGCAATGTGCTGTCGGCGGCGCGCCGTGCCGATCAGGCCCGGGATTTGCGCAACGCCGCGGAGCTGCGCCTGCGCAGCGAAACCAAGTTGGCGCTCGATCAGTGGAGCACCGCCAGCAACGAAGTGCAGTCGTTCAACCAGGTGATCCTGCCGGCCGCGCAAAACGCGGTGGATACCGCGACCCGCGGCTTCGAGATGGGCAAGTTCAACTTTATCGAGGTGCTCGACGCCCAGCGCACGCTGATCAGCGCCCGCACCCAGTACATCGCCGCGGTGGCCCAGTCCACCGACGCCTGGGTGCGCATCGAGCGCATCTACGGCGATCTCGCCGGCCCCGATCGCACGCTGTGAGAACCGCGTTGTTCGTCCTGCTGTGCCTGGGCGCACTGCTGGTCACCGATTGCAGCGGGCCAGTGCCGGGCCGGGTCGAGGAGGGCTCGTCCCACTGGTGCCTGCATGAGCTGCATCGGGCGCTCGGCGATTTCTTTTTTCCACAGACCTCATGACGCGCCGGTTTACCGGATGGCGTATCGGGTCGATTTTTTCAGGAGCATTCATGGACAAGAAACGAAGCACAGCCCTGGCATTGGCCGTGGCGGTCGCGCTCGGCGTGGCCGGGTTGATGTGGCAGGACCTGTTCCAGGGGGCGCCGGTGGCCGCGCAGGCGAAACCCGCGGCCAAGGCGGACACGCACCAGGACGGCGAGGCGCATCAGGAAGGCGAGGAAGGGCAATCGGAAGGCGAGGGGCATGCCGAGGAAGAGGGCAAGGTCGAGCTCAGCGCCGAGCAGATCAAGGCCGCCGACATTCAACTGGCCGAGGCCGCCCCGCGCAATCTCAGCAGCTTGCTGACGCTGCCGGGGGAGATCCGCTTCGACGAGGACCGCACCTCGCACATTGTGCCGCGCGCGGCCGGGGTGGTGGAGTCGGTGGCGGTCAATCTCGGCCAGACGGTGAAGAGGGGCGAGCTGCTGGCGGTGATCGCCAGCCAGCAGATCTCCGACCAGCGCAGCGAACTGGCCGCCGCCGAGCGCCGGGTCGAGCTGGCGCGCACCACCTTCCAGCGCGAGCGCCAGTTGTGGGTCGACCAGATCTCCGCCGAGCAGGATTACCTGCTGGCGCGCCAGACCCTGCAGGAAGCCGAAATCGCCCTGAACAACGCCCGGCAAAAGATGAATGCCCTGAGTGGCAGCGCGGTGCTGGCGGGCGGCAACCGTTATGAGATGCGCGCGCCGTTCGACGGCGTGGTGGTGGAAAAACACCTGAGCGTCGGCGAGGTGGTCGGTGAGACCAGCGCCGCCTTCACCCTGTCCGACCTGTCCCGGGTCTGGGTCACCTTCGGCGTGTTTCCCAAGGACCTGAACAAGGTCCGGGTGGGCAAGCCGGTCCGGGTGCAATCCACGGAACTGGGCACCCAGGTGCAGGGCACGGTGGCCTATGTCGGCAGCCTGCTGGGCGAGCAGACCCGGACCGCCACGGTGCGGGTCACGGTGCCCAACCCGGACGATGTCTGGCGACCGGGGCTGTTCGTTTCGGTGCAGGTGGCGACCGACACCTACCAGGCCGGTGTCACCGTGCCGCAAGAGGCGATCCAGACCGTGGAGGACAAGCCTTCGGTATTCGTGCGCGTCGCCGACGGCTTCCAGGCCACGCCCGTGGTGCTGGGCGGCAGCGAAGGCGGCTTCGTCGAGATCCGCGAAGGTTTGCCGGCCGGGGCCCAGGTGGCGACCTCCGGCAGCTTCATCCTCAAGTCCGAACTGGGCAAAGGCTCGGCCGAGCACGGCCATTGATCCGCCTCATTGAGTGTTTCCCTGGAGAGTGACTTCCCATGTTTGAACGCATCATTCAATTCGCCATCGAGCAGCGCATCATCGTGCTGCTGGCGGTGCTGCTGATGGCCGCGGTGGGCATCGGCAGCTACCAGAAACTGCCGATCGACGCGGTGCCGGACATCACTAACGTGCAGGTCCAGGTCAACGCCAGCATGCCCGGCTACTCGCCGCTGGAGACCGAGCAGCGCATCACCTATCCGGTGGAAGTGGCCATGGCCGGCTTGCCGGGCCTGGAGCAGACCCGCTCGACCTCGCGCTCGGGCCTGTCCCAGGTGACGGTGATCTTCAAGGAAGGCACCGACCTGTACTTCGCCCGGCAACTGGTCAACGAACGCCTGCAAGTGGCCCGCGAACAGCTGCCCGAAGGCGTGGAGGCGAGCATGGGGCCGATCTCCACCGGCCTCGGCGAGATCTTCTTCTGGACGGTGGAAGCCGAGCCGGGCGCGCTCAAGGAAGATGGCACGGCCTACACCCCGACCGACCTGCGGGTGATCCAGGACTGGGTCATCGCCCCGCAATTGCGCAACGTGCCGGGGGTGGCCGAGATCAACACCATCGGCGGTTTCGCCAAGCTCTATCAGATCGCCCCGGACCCCAGGCGCCTGGCGGCCTACAACCTGACCCTGAGCGACCTGATGACCGCCCTGGAGCGCAACAACGCCAACGTCGGCGCCGGCTACATCGAGCGCAACGGCCAGCAGCTGTTGATCCGCGCGCCGGGGCAGGTCAAGTCCATCGAGGACATCGCCAACATCGTGATCAACACTGTGGACGGCACGCCGATCCGCATCAGCAACGTGGCCACCGTGGACATCGGCCGTGAACTGCGCACCGGCGCGGCCACCGAGAACGGTCGCGAAGTGGTGCTCGGCACGGTGTTCATGCTGGTGGGGGAAAACAGCCGCACGGTGTCCCGGGTGGTGGCGGAAAAACTCGCCGAGATCAATCGCTCGCTGCCCAAGGGCGTGACCGCAGTCACCGTGTACGACCGCACCAACCTGGTGGACAAGGCCGTGGCCACGGTGAAGAAAAACCTTATCGAAGGCGCGTTGCTGGTCATCGCCATTCTGTTTTTGTTCCTGGGCAATATCCGCGCCGCGCTGATCACTGCCATGGTGATTCCGCTGGCCATGCTGTTCACCTTCACCGGCATGTTCACCAACAAGGTCAGCGCCAACCTGATGAGCCTTGGCGCGCTGGACTTCGGGATCATCGTCGACGGCGCAGTGGTCATCGTCGAGAACGCCATCCGCCGCCTGGCCCATGCCCAGCAGCATCACGGGCGCATGCTCACCCGTTCCGAACGCCTGCACGAAGTCTTCGCCGCGGCCAAGGAAGCACGACGGGCGCTGATCTACGGGCAACTGATCATCATGGTGGTGTACCTGCCGATCTTTGCCCTGTCCGGGGTGGCCGGGAAGATGTTCCACCCGATGGCCTTCACCGTGGTGATTGCTCTGCTGGGGGCGATGATCCTCTCGGTGACTTTCGTGCCCGCGGCGATCGCGCTGTTCGTCACCGGCAAGGTCAAGGAAGAGGAAAACTTCGTCATGCGCGGTGCCCGCCGTGGCTACGAGCCGGTGCTGCGCTGGGTGATGAGCCATCGGTCCCTGGCCTTTGCCCTGGCGTTTCTCAGCGTGCTGGTTTCGGGCCTGGTGGCCAGCCGCATGGGCAGTGAATTCATCCCCAGCCTCAGCGAAGGCGACTTCGCCCAGCAGGCGATGCGCGTGCCCGACGCCAGCCTCACTCAGTCGGTGGAAATGCAGAAGACCCTGGAGAAAACCCTGCTGGCGCAGATCCCGGAAATCGAGCGGGTGTTCGCCCGCACCGGTACTGCCGAGATCGCCTCGGACGTGATGCCGCCGAACATCTCCGATGCCTACCTGATGCTCAAGCCCAAGGAGCAATGGCCAGACCCGGGCAAGTCGCGCGAGGCGATCATTGCCGACATCGAACGGGTCAGCAACAGCCTGCCGGGTAACGTCTACGAGCTGTCGCAACCGATCCAGCTGCGCTTCAACGAACTGATTTCCGGGGTGCGCAGCGATGTCGCGGTGAAGGTCTTCGGCGATGACATGGAGGTGCTGAACAAGACCGCCGAAGAGATTTCGCAGACCTTGCAGAAGATCGACGGCGCCGCCGAAGTGAAGGTGCAGCAGACCACCGGCCTGCCGGTGCTGACGGTGAATGTCGACCGCGACAAGGCGGCGCGTTTCGGCCTCAACGTCGGCGATGTGCAGGACGCCGTGGCGATTGCCGTGGGCGGGCGCAAGGCGGGCATCCTGTACGAGGGCGACCGGCGCTTCGATATGCTGGTGCGCATGTCCGATGCCCAGCGCACCGATATCGACGGGCTGTCGCGCCTGCTGATTCCGGTGGCGGCGGCCGCGGGCAGCGTCAACGGGCAACTGGGTTTCATCGCCCTCTCGGAGGTGGCCAGCGTCGACCTGGTGCTCGGTCCGGCGCAGGTCAGCCGCGAGAACGGCAAGCGCCTGGTGATCGTCAGCGCCAACGTGCGCGGACGCGACATGGGCTCCTTCGTCGAAGAAGCGACCCGGGCCATCGGCGACCAGGTGCAGATCCCGACCGGCTACTGGATCACCTGGGGCGGCCAGTTCGAACAGTTGCAGGAAGCCTCCAAGCGCCTGGAAATCGTGGTGCCGGTGGCGTTGCTGCTGGTGTTCGGCCTGTTGTTCATGATGTTCAACAACCTCAAGGACGGGCTGCTGGTGTTCACCGGGATTCCCTTCGCCCTGACCGGCGGGATCATGGCCCTGTGGCTGCGCGACATCCCGCTGTCGATCTCGGCGGGGGTGGGCTTCATCGCGTTGTCGGGGGTGGCGGTGCTCAACGGCCTGGTGATGATCGCCTTTATCCGCAACCTGCGCGAAGAAGGGCGGATGCTCGCGGCGGCGGTCAACGAAGGCGCGCTGACCCGCCTGCGCCCGGTGCTGATGACGGCCCTGGTGGCATCGCTGGGGTTCATCCCCATGGCCCTGGCCACCGGCACCGGCGCCGAAGTGCAACGGCCGCTGGCCACCGTGGTCATCGGCGGCATCATCTCCTCCACCGCCCTGACCCTGCTGGTGCTGCCGGCGTTGTACCACTGGGCGCACCGCAAGGAGGAAGAACAGGAGCTGCAAGACCTGCTGAACGACTGACCCGCGATAGGCCTCACCCAACCCCGCCTGCGTCATACGCAAGCGGGGTTTTGTTCATGTGGCCCCCGTAGCCGCTGCCGAGCACCGCGAGGCTGCGATCGACCGCGAAACGGGCGCCGCTCTTGAACTCGCAGAAGGTCCTGCGGACCTATCGCAGCCTGCGGCAGCGGCTACACCGATCGCGTGCACCGAACTATCGGGTTGCACCCCTGTAGCCGCTGCCGAGCCTGCGAGGCTGCGATCGACCGCGCAGCGGGCGCCGCTCTTGGGTGCGCCGGAGGTCCTGCGGACCTATCGCAGCCTTCGGCAGCGGCTACATCGACTGCGTGTACCGAACTATAGGGTCGTTCCCTGTAGCCGCTGCCGAGCACCGCGAGGCTGCGATCGCCTGCGAAGCGGGCGCCGCTCTTGGGCGCGCAGGAGGTCCTGCGGACCTATCGCAGCCTTCGGCAGCGGCTACACCGATCGCGTGTATCGAACTATCGGGTTGCACCCCTGTAGCCGCTGCCGAGCACCGCGAGGCTGCGATCGACCGCGAAGCGGGCGCTGCTCTTGGGCGCGCAGGAGGTCCTTCGGACCTATCGCAGCCTTCGGCAGCGGCTACAGGGATCTGGAAACATCTGCTGAAAGAGTGCTCCCGCAAGCAAAAGCATGAGCAGCTAGGTTGAGGTAGATGACCTGTATGGAGAGCAAAGGAATGCTGGTCCACTCCAATGGCTACCGTCTACTCAAAGGACGGGTATCGGAAGCTGGCCGTGTCTACTCGATTACCGTCGTGACTCACCAACGGCGCCCCTTGTTTCGCGACTTCCGCGTTGGCCGCCTGGTGGTTGATCAGCTCAAGCAAGTCCACGAAGCCGATCATGTACGTGCATTGGCCTGGGTTGTCATGCCTGACCACATTCACTGGTTATTTGAACTGCGAGACAGATCCCTGGGAGAGGTGATGTGCCGTTTCAAATCCAGAAGCAGCACGCGGATCAATTCACACCTCGGCAGTCAGGGCCGTCTTTGGCAGAAGGGGTATCACGATCGCGCTCTGCGCAAGGAAGAAGACCTGAAGGCCATCGCCCGCTACATCATTCTCAACCCAGTACGAGCAGGGCTTGTTCAACGTCCCGGCGACTATCCCCTCTGGGATGCCATCTGGCTTTGATGTCGCCGCTGCATGACCGGGCCGATTGGGGCTATTCCCCTGTAGCCGCTGCCGAGCCTGCGAGGCTGCGATCGACCGCGCAGCGGGCGCTGCTCTTGAACTCGCAGGAGGTCCTGCGGACCTATCGCAGCCTGCGGCAGCGGCTACACCGATTGCGTGCACCGAACTATCGGGTTACCCCCCTGTAGCTGCTGCCGAGCACCGCGAGGCTGCGATCGACCGCGAAGCGGGCGCTGCTCTTGGGTGCGCCGGAGGTCCTGCGGACCTATCGCAGCCTGCGGCAGCGGCTACACCGATCGCGTGTACCGAATTATCGGGTTACCCCCCCTGTAGCCGCTGCCGAGCCTGCGAGGCTGCGATCGACCGCGAAGCGGGCGCTGCTCTTGGGCGCGCAGGAGGTCCTTCGGACCTATCGCAGCCTTCGGCAGCGGCTACAGAGGAGGGGGAGTCGGGGCAAAAAAAAGCGCCCCATGCGGGACGCTAAAAATTCATCTCTTTCCAAAGGAGCATTCGAAAAAACGCTTCAGAGATGAATGTGCTCGGGGTGGGCCGGCGTCAGCGGGAGGCTGTGCATGCCTGGGACCCTGGGGTTCTGTGGGGGGCGGTGTTGGTTGCGTCGTTGTGGTTCTTTTCGCCGTTGTACTGTTGCTGGCCGAGCCAGAATTGTTCCAGGGCATGCCTGGCGCGTTCGCTGCCGTTATCGCTGGGGAGCGCGCTGGGCTGGCCAGGCGGAGTCAGGTGGGCAGGCTTCAAGACATGATCTCCCGCAAGTGGCTGGCCGCTAGCGAAGCGCTGTCGGCTCGGGCATGGGGGCAAGTATACGAAGGCCAACCTGACGAGAAGGTGAGGGCGATATTACAGTTCTGAAAGATGGGCGTCTGTGAAGAAGTTTTAACGTCGGGCGGGCCTCGAACCCGCCCGGCGCAAAGGTTTAAAGAATGGCCAGCGGATACTCGACGATCAGGCGGAATTCCTCCAGGTCGGACTCGAAGCTGCTGGAGCGTACGGTGGCCTGGCGGATACGCAGCGACAGGTCCTTGAGGGTGCCGCCCTGCACCACGTACTTGGCTTCGATATCGCGTTCCCAGCGACGCTGGTCGGTCAGCGGATTGCCGTCCGCATCGCGGCGCATGTAGACCGCGTTGGCATTGCTGTAGTCGGCGTCGCTGCCTTTGCCGTAGCGGGTCATGAACGACAGGCCGGGAATGCCCAGGGGCTGCATGTCGAGGTCGTAGCGGACCATCCACGAGCGTTCCTTCGGCGAGTTGAAGTCGCTGTACTGGATCGAGTTGTCGAGGAAGATCGAGTCCGACTGACGCAGGTAATCGAAGTCGTCGTCGCCGTTGTTGCGCTGGTGCGACAGCGACAGGGTGTGGGCGCCATAGGTGGCGCCGACCTTGGCGCTCCAGATGTTGTTATTGAACTCGCCGAGCAGCTTCTTGCCCTCGTCCACCGCCTTGTAATAGTTGAACCCGGCAAACAGCGAAAGCTCGTCGGAGATCGGCCAGGTGGCCGCGGTGCCGAAGTAGTACTGGTCCCAGGCATCCTTCAGGCGGCTGCTGTAGAGGCTGACGCTGAGGTGCTTGTTCAGGCTGTAGTCGCCGCCGAAGTAGGCGACCCAGGGCGAGTCGACCTTGCCGGCATAGAAAGTGGCGAAACCGTCGCGCAGGCTGCTGCTGTCGGGCTGGCTCATGCTGTGCAGCCGTCCGCCCTGGACACTCAGGCCGTCGATGCTGGTGTTCTCGAAGGTAGCCCCGCGAAAGCTCTCCGGCAGCAGGCGCGAATCACCGTAGTGCACCACCGGGGTTTTCGGGAAGACGTCGCCGACCTTGATCACCGTGTCGAGCAGGCGCATTTTCGCCGCGCCGCCGACCTTGCTGTAGTTGTCGGCCGGGTGGTTGTCGCTGTCCACCGGCAGCATGTTGAAGGATCCGCGTCCGCCGCTGCGGCCGGTGCCGGAGTCGAGCTTGAGGCCATACATGGCAAAGGCATCGAGGCCGAAACCGACGCTGCCCTGGGTGAAGCCGGATTCGAACTTGCCGATCAGCCCCTGGGCCCAGGCTTCGGAATAACCGTTGCCGGTGGGGCTGGACTGGCCCTTGCGATCGTCGCGATTGAAGTAGTAGTTGCGGGCCAGCACGTTGAGGCTGCTGCCTTCGATAAAACCTTCGGGCTGGTCGTCTGCCGCGTTCACGGCCAAGGGGCCGAGCCCCAGTACCGCGGAAAACACGGACAGGGACCAGCGGGTTTGAATGCGCATGTTGTTTGCTCCTGGATATGGGCAGCTATCAGCTGTTATGTCGCCTGGGGCGTTCTTGTTAGTTGTACTCGCGAACCGTCTGGTTAACGGCTGGAGTCAACATCGATAGTTGCAAACAACAGATAACGCGGAGGTGACCCGCTTATTACAATTCTGCAAGGATAAAAGTTGTAAGTTGTTCTTTGTTTTGGCTGGAGGCCTTGTTTTATATGGGGTTTGCTCAAGGGTAAGAAGTGGTCTGGGTTTTATTACATATAAGTAATGTACGCGTGATCTTCCTGACAGGGTCGTCTGGTTATCCTCGTTGCAACTAACCAAAACGAGGAAGCAGTCATGAAGTTATTTAAATTGAGTATCGCCGCGTTGGTACTTTCCATTTCGTCCCTGGCCATGGCCGAGGGCGGCGGCGACCGCACCTTCGACCGCGCCATGCAGGCGAACGAGAAGGCCATGGCGGCCTACGCGGCGAAGCAGGGCAAGGAGGCGCCGGTGGTGGAAAACTATCGCTACGGCATGCCCCTGGACATCCAGAAGGTGGTCAACGTGACGCCGCCGGCCAAGGCCTGCAATCCGGTGCCGTCACGCATGACTTATGAGGATTCGGCGGGGCAGCTCAAGACCGTTGAGTATCAGGTGATGGGCCAGTGCCGCACCAATGGTAGTTAATCCTCAACGTCCTCATGGGGCGCGGGAAGCGGTTCGAGGGCGACGATCATGTCGATTTCCACCGCGGCATTCTTCGGCAGTTGATAGACCCCGAGGGACGTGCGGGTGTGCACCCCGGCCTCGGCAAAGATCGAATAGAGCACTTCGGAGGCCGCGTCGGCGACTTCACTCTGCTGGGTGAAGTCGGCGGCGCTTTGCACATAGACGTTGAGCCGCAGGACTTTTTTCACCCGCTGCAGATCACCCAGCAACTGAGCGAGGATCGCCAGGGCGCGCATGGTGCAAATACGTGCGGCATATCGGCCGTCCTCCAGCGACACATCGCCACCGACCCTCCCGGTCACCCTTACGCTGTTGTCGATGCGCGGGATCTGCCCGCTGACGTATACCTCGTCGCCGTTCTGCACCGCGGGCACGTAGTTGCCGCCGATGCGCATTTCACCGTCGAAAGCGTGTCCCAGACGGGCCGCCACCTGGTCGAACAGGGCCTTGCGTGAAGCCTCCATGGATTGCACTCCGTCGATTGCCGTTGATTTTCCAGAGCACGACTATAGCCCCTCTTCCGAACCTTTGAGCATGGGTTAAAGCCCAGCAGGGCCGGGGCCTGAGGCGTTTCAAAGTTTTTTGGTCGGATATGTCTTATAGGGTCTTCAGAAAAATACCCGAGCGCCGATGGCTAGAGACAATGCTGCCCACTATTACTGCCCATCGGTGCATCCCATGTTCAACAAAAGCTTGAAGCAAGAGCTGTCGGCTCTACGCGAAGAACTCTCGAGCCTCCAGCAAGTGAAGGACAGCCTCGACAGCGAGATGCTGGTGCTGATTCTCGATCCCGATGGACGCATTCTGTCGGCCAACGACAACTTCAACCAGGAAATGCTTTACAGGGGCAGCGAACTGGTCGGCCGCCACATCGAGGACATCGTGCCGGCCCACGTCAAGGCCGATGAGTTCCACCACCGTTTCAAGGCGACGCTGACCCGTGGCGAACACTTTGCTGGCGCAGTGCGCCTGCTGCGCGGCAACGGCCAGGAAGCCTGGCTGCGCTCGATCTCCCAGCCGGTCCGCGATTCCCAGGGGCGGATCAAGCATTTTTCGATTTACTCCAGCGACCTGACCCGCACCATCGAAGCGTCGCGCGAGCACGAGAACCTGATCGGCGCGCTGGTCCGTTCCACGGCGGTGATCGAGTTCGACCTCAACGGCAACGTGCTGACGGCCAACGAGCGTTTCCTCAACGCCATGGGCTACAACCTGGCGCAAATCCAGGGCAAGCATCACCGCACCTTCTGCGAACCCGAGGAATACAACAGCGCCGAGTACCTGGCGTTCTGGAAGCGCCTGAACGCCGGCGAGTTCGTCGCCGGGCGGTTCAAGCGCATCGACAGCTACGGTCGCGTGGTCTGGCTCGAGGCCTCCTACAACCCGGTGGTCGATGCCAACAACCGGCTCTACAAGGTGGTGAAGTTCGCCACCGTGATCACCGACCAGGTGAACCAGGAGCAGGCCGTCGCCGAGGCGGCGAACATCGCCTACAGCACCTCGCTGCAAACCGACAACAGCGCCCAGCGCGGCACCACCGTGGTGACCGAGGCGGTGAACGTGATGCGCGACCTGGCCAAGCACATGCAGCAGGCCGGCGAAGGCATCGAGGCGCTGAACGAGCAGTCGCTGGTGATCGGCAGCATCGTCAAGACCATCAGCGGCATCGCCGAGCAGACCAACCTGCTGGCGCTCAACGCGGCCATCGAAGCAGCGCGCGCCGGTGAACAGGGGCGCGGCTTTGCCGTGGTGGCCGACGAGGTCCGGCAACTGGCCTCGCGCACCAGCAAGGCCACCGACGAAATCGTCGGCGTGGTGCGCCAGAACCAGGACATGGCGCGCGAGGCCGTGGCGCTGATGACCGATGGCAAGGCCCAGGCCGAGCAGGGCCTGGCCCTGGCCGCCGAAGCCGGCACGGTGATCGTCGAGATCCAGGACGGCGCGCAGAAGGTGGTGAATGCCGTCGGCCAGTTCGCTAGCCAGCTGTCGAACTGAGTCTTGTCCCTGATCCGGCGTCAGGCCTGTTCCAGGCCGTGACGTCGGGGATCAAGTGGCCGCCAGGTCGGTGGCCACGATCTGCCCCGATGCCTGTGCGCTTTGCGCCGGTGTGCCGTTAGGAAGTTTCCTGTCTCTATGGGAGACAAATCCTAAAGAGCCTTGAGCGCGTCAAGAATACTTCCCCAACGCCGATGGTGAGGCTCCAGCAGTCTCCAATCACGGGCTATCGGTGTATCCATGTTCAATAAACGTTTGAATCAGAAGCTCCTCGCGTTGGGCGAAGAGTTTCGTGCACTTGAGCAGGTCAAGGAAGGTTTCGAGCGCACCCTGCTCAGCATCGAACTCGATGCGCAGCGCCGGGTCCTGGTGGTGAACCGCAACTTCACCCAGTGCATGCAGTATTCCTCCGAGGCGCTGCTGGGCTCGCCCATCGACAAGCTGTTGCCGGACGATGCCCGGCCCGAAGAAGCACACAGGCGTTTCATGACCGCGCTCGCTTGCAGCGAGCCTTTCGACGACACCCTGCGCCTGCGTCGCGGCGACGGCCATGACGCCTGGCTGAGGGTGATCCTGCAGCCGATCTTCAACACCGAGCGGCAACTCAGGTCCTTTTCCCTGATCGCCAATGACCTGACCGAGACCGTGGAAACCACCTGCGAGCACGGCAACCTGATCGCGGCGCTGCTGCGTTCGACCGCGGTGATCGAGTTCGACCTCAAGGGCCGGGTACTGACCGCCAACGAGCGGTTCCTCAGCTGCATGGGCTACAGCCTCGAACAGATCCTGGGCCAGAACCACAGCCTGTTCTGCGAGTCGCAGGAGTACAACAGTCCGGGTTATCAGACATTCTGGGCGCGGCTGAACGCCGGCGAATACGTCGCCGACCGCTTCAAACGCATCGACAGCCACGGCCGCGTGGTCTGGCTCGATGCCTCGTACAACCCGGTGGTCGATGCCAACGGCAAGCTCTACAAAGTGGTGAAATTCGCCACGGTGATCACCGAGCAGGTCAAGCAGGAGCAGTCCGTCGCCGAGGCCGCGGAAATCGCCTACACCATCTCGCAGCAGACCGACAGCAGCGCCCAGCGCGGTTCCTCGGTGGTGACCGAGGCGGTGGAGGTGATGCGCGACCTGGCCACGCACATGCAGCAGGCCAGTGACGGCATCGAGGCGCTGAACGAGCAGTCGCGGGTGATCGGCAGCATCGTCAAGACCATCAGCGACATTGCCGAGCAGACCAACCTGCTGGCGCTCAACGCGGCCATCGAAGCGGCCCGCGCCGGTGACCAGGGGCGCGGCTTCGCGGTGGTGGCGGACGAGGTCCGGCAACTGGCCTCGCGGACCAGCAAGGCCACCGACGAAATCGTCGGCGTGGTCCGGCGCAACCAGGACATGGCCCGCAACGCGGTGGTGCTGATGGCCGACGGCAAGACCCAGGCCGAGCAGGGCCTGGCCCTGGCCGCCGAAGCCGGTACGGTGATCGTCGAGATCCAGGACGGCGCGCAGAAAGTGGTGAGCGCCGTCGGCCAGTTCGCCAACCAATTGTCCAGCTGATGTCCAGGCTGCCTCGGCCGGCGTGGGCGTCATGACCGGGCGGGGCGGTTGTCAGCCCTGCCGGTCGTTTTCGAGGTGGGGGGCGACCAGGGTTTCGAACCATTCGATAAAGGCGTTCAGCCGGCGCGAGCGATGGTTGCGATTGGGGTAGAGCGCGGAGATTGCCATGGACGCAGGGCGAAAACCGGGCAGGACTTCCACCAGCTCGCCGCTGTCGAGCAGGTACTGCACGTCGAAGCGCGGGATCTGGATCAGCCCCAGCCCGGCCCGGCAGCAGGCGATGTAGTTTTCGGCGTTGTTGACGATCACCCGGCTGGGCAGGTTCAGTTCCAGCTCGTGCCCGTCGGCCAGGTATTCCCAGGGCTGTTCGCGGCCCGTGCTGGGGGAGCCGTAGCCGACCATCCAGTGACCATCGGCCAGGTCGCCCGGGGTTCGCGGCTGGCCGTGCTCCGCCAGGTAGGCGGGGCTGGCGCAATTGATCAGGGCCAGGTGGCCCAGGCGCCGGACGATCAGGCTGCTGTCGCGCAGGGTACCGACGCGGATCGCGCAATCCACACCCTCCTGCACCAGGTCGATGGAACGGTCGGTGGAGCCCAGCGCCAGTTTCAGGCTGGGGTAGCTGGCGAAAAGCTCGGGCAGGGCGGGGGCGATCAGGCGCCGGGCGATCCGGCTGGGTACGTCGACATTGAGGCGGCCATAAACGTCCAGCTGACGGGTGTGAAACAGCTGCTCGAGTTCCACCGCATCGCTCAGCAACAGGCGCGCGCGCTCCAGCAGGACCGCGCCGTCGGCGGTCAGTTGCACCTGGCGCGTGGTGCGGTGCAACAGGCGCGTGGCGAGGGCGGTTTCCAGTTGCTGCACCGCTGCCGAGACGGTGGCGCGGGGCAGTTCCAGGGCATGCGCGGCCTTGATGAAACTGCCCATGTCGGCGACCTGGATGAACACACGGTATTGCTCGAGCTTATCCATGGATGGGGCGGGGTCCGAAGCGTGCGGTGCGTGTTTTTCGTAGGAGCGAGGCTTGCCCGCGATAGCGTTGTATCAGACAGACCTTGATCGCGGGCAAGCCTCGCTCCTACGGAATCATCTCGCACCTGATGGCGATCTTTTCCAGACGCCAATCTACCTCGCCCCTTGGCGGATTACTCGGGTCGATGACAACCGTCGATCAGAAGGCCGGGCCTCACTTGGTGGTGTAGCCGCCGTTGATCAGCAGGGTCTGGCCGGTGATCCACCAGCCGTCGGTGACCAGATGACGGATGAAGGGCACCACGTCCCCGATGTCGGTCAGGCCGGTCTTGCTGAAGCCGGACAGCGCCGCGGCGGTCTTGTGGTAAGCCACGGCGTCCGCGCCTTCGGCCGGGTAGAAGAACGGTGTGTCCATCGGTCCCGGGCCCACGGCGGTCACCGAGATACCGCGGGCGCCGAACTCCTTGGAGGCGGCGCGGGTGAAGTGTTCCACCGGGGCCTTGGCCCCGCCGTAGGCGGCATAGAACGGCGTGTAGGCGCCGAGCAGCGAGGTCACCAGTGTCACCAGCTTGCCGTGGTCCTCCAGGTGTTTGCCGGCTTCCTTGATAAAGAAGAACGCGCTCTTGGCGTTGACCGCGAACATGTCGTCGTACTCGGCCTCGCTGATCTCGACTATGGGTTTTTTCAGGACCTTGCCCACGGTGTTGATGGCGATGTCGATCTTGCCGAAACGGGCCTTGGCGTCGCTGAAGAGTTGCTCCACGGCCGCGGCGGTGGTCAGGTCGGCCTGCCAGGCATGGGCGTCGACGCCCAGGTTCTTGATCGCCGCCACGGTCTGCTCGGCGTCGGCCTTGCTGGCGCTGCTGTTGTAATGCACGGCGATGGCCTGCACGCCGTGGGCGGCCAGGTCCCGGGCGATCAGGCCGCCCAGGTTCTTCGCGCCACCGGCGATCAATGCGACCTTGTTTTTCAGAGAGTGGTCTGCCATGGGAAAGCTCCTTCAGCCTGTGAGGTGAAGGCCCAGTCTAAGCAGCCGCGAGTCAGGGATAAGCCCGGTCAATCTGGATGGATTGTCCAGGAAAAATGCCCAATCCCGGCTGCTGCCCAGCACCGGGATGTCGCTACAATCGGCTCTTTTTCTCCCGGAGCCTTACCCATGAGCGCATCCCATCGTCGCCCGGTTTCCCTGGCCAAGGCCTATCGCCTGCTCAACCACGGGCCGACCGTGCTGGTCAGCGCCACCCACGGCGGCCAGCGCAACATCATGGCCGCGGCCTGGGCCATGCCGCTGGATTTCGATCCGCCGAAAGTCGCGGTGGTGCTCGACAAGTCCACCTGGACCCGCCAGCTGCTGGAGGCCGCCGGCACCTTTGTGCTCAACGTGCCGTGCGCCGACCAGGTCGATATCGTGCAGACCGTGGGTTCCACCTCGGGCCTGGAGCTGACCCGCGACCAGGGCCGCGACAAGTTCGCGCTGTATGGCCTGCCGACCTTCGCCGGCGAGCGGGTCGACGCGCCGTTGCTCGATGGCTGCGTGGCCTGGCTCGAATGCCGGCTGCTGCCGGAGCCGGACAACCATGAACGCTACGACCTGTTCCTCGCCGAAGTCATCGCCGCCCAGGCCGATGACCGGGTGTTCAGCGAGGGCCGCTGGCATTTCACCGGGCACGATGCCTTGCGCACCTTGCACCATGTGGCGGGCGGGCATTTCCTGACGATTGGCGACTCGCTGGATGGCAAGACCCTGCCATCCCCTCAAGGAATGTCGTAACCCTGTAGCCGCTGCCGCAGGCTGCGACAGG
>NZ_JACMZT010000048.1:0-40519 GCF_017349615.1 Pseudomonas sp. GW531-T4 | reverse complement strand
CTGATCGAACGCCGTGTAGCCGAAGGTGGCTCCGATCGCCTGATCGAACGTCGCGTTGCTGAAGGTGGTGCTGATCGCCTGATCGAACGTCGCGTTGCCGAAGGTGGTTCCGACCGTCTGATCGAGCGTCGCGCCGTATGATTGCGCGGTCCGCAGTACTCGAAAAAAAGCCCGGCCTAAACAGCCGGGCTTTTTTCATTTCAGGGCATCGGGATTCCCCGATCGATCGCTATCACCCTGCTCACCTGGCCATGCAGCGCTGATAACGCTCATCCACGCGTTTGGCGAACCAGGCGGTGGTCAGTTTGCGGGTGATCTTCGGGCTCTTCAGCTGGATGCCCGGCAGGATCTGCCGCGGCAACGCCTTGCCCTGGGCCTGATCGGCCAGGGCGAATACCCGCTTGTACAGCGTGGTGTCCTCGAATTCGAGGCTGTTGCCCTTCTCCAGCTGGTTGCGAATGGTCGGATTGCGCATGTCCAGGGATTTGCCCAGGGCGCGCGCCGCCAGCTCGGTGCTGCCGGGCATGATCGAGTCGTAGCGGATCAGGTCGCCGTCCAGCGCCAGGGAAATCCCCGAGGCCACGCTCAGGGCGTTCTGGAACGCGGCATTGCGGCTGGCGTACCAGCCGGCGTTGAAGTCGGCGAAGCGGTACAGCGGCTGCGGGTAATTCACCGGGTAACCGAGCAGGTGGGCGATGCCGAAGTACATGCCGCCGCGCCGGCTGAACACCTCGCGGCGGATCGAGCCGTCCACGCTGTAGGGGTAATTGCGCGCCTGCTGCTCGGCGAAGTCGATGCTGACCTGCATCGGCCCGCCGGTGTGCACCGGGTTGAAGCCGCCGAACAGGGTCTTGCCCATGGGCACGCTGCCGATGAAGTCGTCGAAGATCGTGCTCAGCTCCTTCTCCGTGCGCGCCCCGGCCAGGCGCTCGCTGTAGGACTTGCCGTTCGGCGAACTCACCTGCAGCGCCGCGCTGACCAGCATCGACGGCACATGCACCTTGGCCGCGCGGCGGTCGATTTCGCTGCGGGCGATCTTGCCCAGCCCCGGCACCGGCGGGTCGACCTGATAGGTGGACTCCTGCTCGGCCACCGCCAGCACTGCGCAGAGGTTGCTCTTGCTCGGCTCGATGCCCTGGGCGGTAAAGGCCACCTGGATATCCCGGGCCCAGCCCTGGCGATCGGCGACCTTGGCCGGCAGCAGGCGCGCGACCTGGGCCTGGACCTGCGCCGGGCTTGGCGCCGGCGCCTTTGAACCGAGCTGGCCGGCACAACCGGCCAGGGCCAGCGAGGCCGCGACAGCGGCCCAGCGAAGTGAATGCAGAGGTTTTATAGACATGGCTTCCCAGTAATTCCGAAGGTGGCCCGCGCCCGAGGGAAGCGCGTCGCCGCGGATATCGACCCTCAAGGCGCCGCGCTGTTCCGTACCGGCGACGAACCATTTGAGCATTCCCCGTGACCGACGGCGAATTTCACCTAATCTGAAACCTCATCGCCCACAGAAAAACAACAGGCGGGGCCCATCATGAGCGTGCAACTCAACCACACCATCGTCTGGTGCCGCGACAAGCGACGTTCGGCGGACTTTCTCGTGCAACTGCTCGGCCTGCCACCGCCCACGCCCTTCGGCCCGATGCTGGTGGTGCAGCTGGATAACGGCGTGTCCCTGGATTACTACGACAACGACCCGCCCATCGCGTCCCAGCACTATGCCTTTCTGGTCGCCGCCGACGACTTCGAGCCGATACTGCAGCGTATTCGCCAGCGCGGCCTGGCGTTCTGGGCCGATCCGGGCAAGCAGCGCCCAAACGAAATCAACCGCCATGAAGGCGCTCGCCGGGTGTATTTTGATGACCCCGACGGCCACCTGCTGGAAGTGTTCAGCCAGACCTGAGCCTCCTTTACCTGCCCTGGAGTCCCCTGCGCCATGCTCTCACTGGATTTTCTCATCACCTCGCTGATTGTCGTGCTGATCCCCGGCAGCGGCGTGATCCTGACCATTTCCACGGCGCTGGTGGCCGGCAAGCGCGCCAGCCTGTTCACCGCCATCGGCTGCACCGCCGGGATAGTCCCGCACCTGCTGGCCTCGGTGCTGGGCCTGTCGGCCATCCTGCACACCAGCGCGCTGGCCTTCCAGGGCCTGGCTTTCCAGGGTTTGAAGCACGCCGGAGTCGCCTACCTCCTGTACCTGGCCTACGCCACCTGGCGCGACCGTTCGGCCTTCGCCGTCGACACCAGCGCTCCCGCCGCCAGTGCCGGCGGCCTGGTGCTCAAGGCCTGCCTGCTGAACATCCTCAACCCCAAGCTGACGATTTTCTTCCTGGCCTTCCTGCCGCAGTTCATCAGCCACGACGGCCCGTCGCCGGCCATGCAGATGCTCGGCCTGAGCGGCGTGTTCATGGCGATGACCTTCGCCGTGTTCGTGGTCTACGGCCTGCTGGCCAACCTGTTCCGCAAGGCGGTGATCGAGTCGCCCCAGGTGCAGAACTGGCTGCGCCGCAGCTTTGCCGCCAGCTTCGCCGCCCTGGGCCTGAACCTGGCGTTCGCCCAGCGCTGAACCGTTGTACGCAACACCGGCATGACATTGATCTCTCGACGAGGGCAAGGACATGAACCGCAGCGACGTACTGATCATTGGCGCCGGCCCCACCGGGCTGGTTCTCGCGCTGTGGCTGAGCCGGCAGGGGGTCAAGGTGCGCATCCTCGACCAGACCGCCGGCCCCGGCACCACCTCCCGGGCCCTGGCGGTGCAGGCGCGGACCCTTGAGCTGTACCGCCAGCTGGACCTGACCCAGGCCATCCTCGACCAGGGTCACCGGGTGCCGGCCGCCAACCTCTGGGTCAAGGGCGAACAGGCCGCCCACCTGCCCCTGAGCAGCATCGGTGCGGACCTGACGCCCTACCCCTTCCTGGAAATCTACCCGCAGGACCAGCACGAGCAATTACTGATCGAGCGCCTGCAGCGTTTCGGCGTGACGGTCGAGCGCCAGACCGAACTGCTGAGCTTCACCGACCACGGCCACCTGATCAGCGCCCAGCTGCGCGGCGCCGACGGCCAGGAGGAAACCTGCCAGGCCTTCTACCTGGCCGGCTGCGACGGCGCCCATTCGACGGTGCGCAAAACCTTGGGCATCGACTTTCCCGGCGGTACCTATCAGCAGGTGTTTTATGTGGCGGATGTCGACGCCCGGGGGCCGGCGCTCAATGGCGAACTGCACGTCGACCTCGACGAGGCGGATTTCCTCGCGGTCTTTCCGCTGGCCGGCGAAGGCCGGGCACGGCTGATCGGCACGGTGCGCGACGAACGCGCCGAACAGGCGGAGACCTTGAAATTCGAGGACGTCAGCCGGCGCGCCATGGACAACCTCAAGGTCCAGGTCGACCGGGTCAACTGGTTCTCCACCTACCGCGTGCATCACCGGGTGGCCGAGCGCTTTTTCAACGGCCGCGCCTTCCTGCTTGGCGACGCCGCCCACGTGCACAGCCCGGCCGGCGGCCAGGGCATGAACACCGGGATCGGCGATGCCATCAACCTGGCCTGGAAACTCGCCGCGGTGCTCAGCGGCAAGGCCGAGGAGCACCTGCTGGCGACCTATGAGTTCGAACGCATCGAATTCGCCCGGCGCCTGGTGGCCACCACCGACCGGGTGTTCAGCTTCGTCACCGCCGACGGGCCGATCGCCAACCTGCTGCGCACCCGCCTGGCGCCGCTGCTGATTCCCAAGGTGACCGCGGTGGAAGCGGCGCGCGAGTTCCTGTTTCGCACGGTGTCGCAGATCACCCTCAACTACCGCGACATGCCCCTGAGCTGCGGCAGCGCCGGCCATGTCCACGGCGGCGATCGCCTGCCCTGGGCCCACGGCGCCGTCACCGACAATTTCGCCAGCCTCGACTACCTGGGGTGGCAGGTGCATGTGTACGGCGTCACCAGCGACGCCCTGCGCGCCT
The DNA here is from genome assembly GCF_017349615.1 of Pseudomonas sp. GW531-T4. NCBI lineage: Bacteria > Pseudomonadati > Pseudomonadota > Gammaproteobacteria > Pseudomonadales > Pseudomonadaceae > Pseudomonas > Pseudomonas sp. GW531-T4. The sequence goes on along the minus strand of NZ_JACMZT010000048.1, from coordinate 36,571 downwards.
GGTGCGCCGAGCGGCAACTGCCGCTGACGGTGTTCGACTGGGAACCGGCGCACCAGGTCGCCGGCCTGGCGCGCAACGGCTTCTACCTGCTGCGGCCGGACACTTATGTGGCCCTGGCGGAAAAATCGGCGGACCCGAAGGTGCTGGAGCGGTATTTCGAGGAGCGCAAGATTGCGTTGTGATTTGTGTTACGGCCGCAGTCGACTGGGCAGCAGGGATTTTTTGCGGTGTTCGAGCTGACGCTATCGCGGGCAAGCCTCGCTCCTACAGAAGCACCCCGTCTTCTGTAGGAGCGAGCGGGCGGCGATCCGACTTGCCCGCGAGGAGGCCCTTGAAGGCTACAGAGGTGTCAGATCCCGCTCAACGCCAGGTCCATCGCGAAGTAGGTGAAGATCAGATCCGCCCCGGCACGCTTGATCGATCCCAGGCTTTCGCGCACCACCCGCGCCTCGTCGATGGCCCCGGCCAGGGCGCCGAACTTGATCATCGCGTACTCGCCGCTGACCTGGTACGCCGTCACCGGCAGGCGCGAGGCTTCGCGGATGTCGCGGATGATGTCCAGGTAAGCGCCGGCCGGCTTGACCATCAGCGAGTCCGCGCCTTCCTGCTCGTCCAGCAGCGATTCACGCACCGCTTCGCGGCGGTTCATCGGGTTCATCTGGTAGCTCTTGCGATCGCCCTTCAACGCGCTGCCACCGGCCTCGCGGAACGGACCGTAGAGCGCCGAAGCGAACTTGGTGGAATAAGCCATGATCGCAGTCTGGGTGAAACCGGCTTCGTCCAGGGCGCGGCGGATGGCCTGGACTTGCCCGTCCATGGCCGCCGACGGCGCGATCACATCGGCGCCGGCACGGGCCGCGGCCACCGCCTGCTTGCCGAGGTTGACCAGGGTCTGGTCGTTGTCCACTTCATGGCCGTGCAGCACGCCGCAGTGGCCGTGGTCGGTGTACTCGCAGAAACAGGTGTCGGACATCACGATCATCTCCGGCACCGCGTCCTTGGCGATCCGCGACATGCGCGACACCAGGCCGTTGTCGTTCCAGGTGTCGCTACCGTTGCTGTCCAGGTGGTGAGACACGCCGAAGGTCATCACCGACTTGATCCCGGCGCGGGCGTAACGCTCGATCTCCCCGGCCAGCTTCGATTCCGGAATGCGCATCACCCCCGGCATGCTCTTGATCGGCACAAAATCGTCGATCTCTTCCTCGACGAAAATCGGCAGCACCAGGTCGTTGAGGGTGAACTCGGTTTCCTGGAACAGGCTGCGCATCTGTTCGCTGCGGCGCAGGCGACGGGGACGGGCTTGGGGGAACTGGCTGGACATGGGATTTCCTCAGGGCAGGCCACGTGAGACAAGGCTGGGTGCGATAACGACCGCAGCTAAAAAGAGCGAAGCTTATGCCTGAAGCCGCGACCGGCACAAACACCACGTCGCCAAGACTGCGTTGCCGCTTTGGTAACAATGCCCATGAATACGGGTGGTTACGCCTGTCAGACAAACAGCCCGAGACGAAACTGTCGGGCCGATTTTCGATCTAACTAATACACGCCCGAGCCGTTCGCGCGAGCCTTGAAGGCCAGTGCCTGCGGCAGGTATTGCTCGCGTGTGCAGGACCGCCCGCCCCATGGAGGCGGCCCCTGGCGAATCGCCTGCCGGGCATCCTCGAGCACTCAGATCGAGCCCTTGGCAGCGCGTTTCGCGGGATGGCTGTCGTGGGCGGAAAGACCGGGCTTGCAGGCCTGCGGGCCCGGTTGCCGTTCTGTCGTGGCGGGTCGCCCCAGGGAGGGCTCGCGGCCCGCCCTCAACCCGGGAGGAGAAGCGAAAATGGCCAACTCCGTGAAAAAAATGCCGATCCAGACTGAAGACAAGGCCACCCGGCGTTCGAGCATGAGCGACCTGTGGCAACCTCTGGAAAAACTGCGGCAACAGGTCGATCACCTGTTCGATGACTTCAATCGCGGCCCCGGCCTGTCTCCCTTCAGCCGTGGGCTGTTCGATGTGGATCCGTTCTGGCGGCGCGAACTGATCGGCCGTGGCATGCCTGCCGTCGATATCACCGAGAAAGACGAAAGCTTCGAAATCACTGCCGAATTGCCCGGCATGGATCAGAAGAATATCGAGATCAAACTCTCTGACGGCAGCCTGGTCATCAAGGGTGAAAAGAGAGAGGAAACGCAAGAAAACAGAAAAGGCTATCACCTGAACGAACGTCATTACGGTTCCTTCGAGCGGGTGTTCAACCTGCCCAAAGGGGTCGATGCCGAGAAGATCGAGGCGAGCTTCAGCAAAGGCGTGCTGAGCATCTCGCTGCCGAAAAAACCTGCCGCCCTGAATGCGGACAAGGTCGTGCAGATCAAGGGCGAATGACCCAGGCCAGCCAGCCCCTTGCCGGGAAATCGGCAAGGGGCTTTTTTTGCCGGCCAACAATAAGGACCGTGAATCATCGTGCCGGCAAGGCGCATGACAACCAGACACGAATGCCCCGCTCAGCGCGAGCGGTTGAGCGCCACGGCCGCCAGGATCAGCGCCTGCAAGGCGGCCTCGTCCAGGCTGTCACCCTCATGCAGATCGATCGCCCGTCGGGTATTGCCCTCGAGGCTGGCGTTGAACAGCCCTGCCGGGTCGTCCAGCGCGGCGCCCTTGGCGAAGGTCAGCTTGACGACGCTCTTGTAGGTCTCGCCGGTGCAAAGAATGCCGCCGTGGGACCACACCGGCACCCCGCGCCACTTCCACTCCTCGACCACCTGCGGGCCGGCCTGCCTGATCAGCCTCCGGACCCGGGCCAGCATCTCGCCGCGCCAATCGCCCAGTTCCTCGATGCGCCCGTCTATCAGCCGGGAGGCCGCACTGCTCTCCTCCGCTGGCTTGGCATCGCTGGTGTGTTTTTTCATCCTGGTCATCCTCTGGAGGGGTTGTCGTCCCGACCCTTGAGTATCGCTGACGGGCCATTTCCCTCCAGGTAACCGACGAGCGTCACACCGGCAGTTCGGTGCTCAGTTTGATTTTCTGCACGGGGACTTCCGTCTTCAGGCGCTGCACGCCCTTGATCCGGGCCAGGTGCTTGATCTGGAACTGCCGATAGGCCACCCACCCAGCCTCGATGCAGGCTTGCTTCTGGCGTCGCTCGGATACGGTGGCGCCCCTGAGAGGCAGGAGGTCGCTGTGTTGGCAGGAGGGAGTAGCGGGAATCGAGAGCCAGGCACGCCATCCATGCGCACCTGGTTTCTTTACAGCGGGAGGTGAATCAGTTCCAGGGACGGTCGCCGTTCTCGTCCTTGACGCGGGTCGGCAGGCCCATCACGTCCAGCGCCTTGAGGAACGGCTCGGCCGGCAGTTCCTCGACGTTGACCATGCGCTGCACGTCCCATTCGCCACGGGCCACCAGCAGGGCCGCGGCCACCGGCGGCACGCCCGCGGTGTAGGAAATGCCCTGGCTGTCGGTTTCGGCAAAGGCTTCTTCGTGGCAGGCCACGTTGTAGATGAAGACTTCGCGCGGCTGGCCGTCCTTGGTGCCCTTGACCAGGTCGCCGATGCAGGTCTTGCCGGTGTAGCCCGGCGCCAGCGAGGCAGGATCGGGCAGCACGGCCTTGACCACTTTCAGCGGCACCACTTCCAGGCCTTCGGCGGTCTTGACCGGTTGCTCGGAGAGCAGGCCAAGGTTCCTGAGCACGGTGAAGACGTTGATGTAGTGCTCGCCGAAGCTCATCCAGAAGCGCACGTTGGGCACGTCGAGGTTCTTCGACAGCGAGTGCACTTCATCGTGGCCGGTCAGGTACAGGTTCTGCGAACCGACCACTGGCAGGTCGTCGGTGCGCTTGACTTCGAACATGGTGTTGCTGGTCCACTGGCTGTCCTGCCAGCTCCACACCTGTCCGGTGAATTCGCGGAAATTGATTTCCGGATCGAAATTGGTGGCGAAATATTTGCCATGGGAACCGGCATTGACGTCGAGAATGTCGATCGAATCAATGCGGTCGAAATACTGTTGTTTGGCCAGGGCCGCATAGGCGTTGACCACACCCGGGTCGAAGCCCACGCCGAGAATGGCGGTGACGTTCTTCTGCTGGCATTCCTCGAGGTGCTTCCACTCGTAGTTGCCATACCAGGGCGGCGTCTCGCAGATCTTGCCCGGTTCTTCGTGAATGGCGGTGTCCAGGTAGGCCACGCCGGTATCGATGCAGGCACGCAGCACCGACATGTTGAGGAAGGCGGAGCCGACGTTGATGACGATCTGCGATTCGGTCTCGCGGATCAGCGCCTTGGTCGCCTCGATGTCCAGCGCATTGAGCGCGTAGGCCTTGATTTGCGCGGGCTGTTTGAGGCTGCCCTTGGCCTTGACGCTGTCGATGATGGCCTGGCATTTGGAGATGTTGCGCGACGCGATAGCAATACGACCGAGTTCGTCGTTGTGCTGCGCGCACTTGTGGGCCACCACCTTGGCGACACCTCCTGCACCAATGATAAGAACGTTCTTCTTCAATTTCTTTATCTCTCCTTTCCGCCAGCTTACGAGAGGCTGGACAGGTAGTCTTCGAACCCAAATTCACGAACCACCTCGACACTACCGTCGAGTTGTTTCACTACGATGGACGGCATTTTCAGGCCGTTGAACCAGTTTTTCTTGACCATGGTGTAACCCGCCGCGTCAACGAACGACAGCCGATCGCCGATGGCCAGCGGACGATCGAATTGATACTCGCCGAAGATGTCTCCGGCCAGGCAAGACTTGCCGCACACCATGTAGGTGTGTTCGCCCGCGCTGGGCGCCAGCTTGGCGTTCAGGCGATAGATCAGCAGATCGAGCATGTGCGCTTCGATGGAGCTGTCGACCACCGCCAGGTGCTTGCCGTTGTAGAGGGTGTCGAGCACGGTGACTTCCAGCGAGGCGCTCTGGGTGATCGCCGCTTCGCCCGGCTCCAGGTAGACCTGCACGCCGTACTTCTCGGAGAACGCCTTGAGGCGCGCGCAGAACTCATCCAGGGCATAGCCTTCGCCGGTGAAGTGGATGCCGCCGCCGAGGCTGACCCATTCGACCTTGTGCAGCAGGTGGCCGAAGCGCTCCTCGATGGTGCCCAGCATCTGGTCGAACAGGCCGAAGTCGCTGTTCTCGCAGTTGTTGTGGAACATGAAGCCTGTGATCTGCTCGATCACCGCCTCGACCTTCACCGGGTCCCACTCGCCCAGGCGGCTGAACGGACGCGCCGGGTCGGCCAGCAGGTAATCGGAACTGCTCACCTGGGGGTTGACCCGCAGACCGCGGACCTTGCCCTCGGACGCCGCGGCGAAGCGTTGCAGCTGGCCGATGGAGTTGAAGATGATCTTGTCGCAGTTGTCGAGCATCTCTTCGATTTCGTCGTCGGCCCAGGCCACGCTGTAGGCGTGGGTCTCGCCGGCGAACTTCTGCCGGCCGAGCTTGAGCTCGTACAGCGACGACGAGGTGGTGCCGTCCATGTACTGCTGCATCAGGTCGAACACCGACCAGGTGGCGAAGCACTTGAGCGCCAGCAGGGCCTTGGCGCCGGACTGCTCGCGCACGTAAGCGATCTTCTCCATGTTGCCGAGCAGTTTCTGTTTGTCGATGAGGTAGTACGGCGTTTTGATCATTTCGAGGCCTCCGGCCAGGCCAGCCAAAAAAAGGATGCGCATTGTGCCTTCACTTGCCGCGTATCGAAAGGGCAGAAAGCACCGCTCGCCGGGTCAGTGCCTCGGCACCGCCCCCGGATCGGCTCTATTGCAGGCAATGCTCCAGGACGCAAACCGCCTGGCAGCCCCTATCCTAGGGGCCTGCCATGACGTTCTGAAGTGTCGTGCCACGCTGGCTGGCACGCAGCGCCGTGTGCTCAATCATCCTCGTGCAATTTGATGCCCCGGGCGTGCAGCAGGTGGGGCACCACCAGCACCAGCAGGGTCAAGCCGAGGAAGGCCGCGGCTATGGGTTGGGTGACGAATATCGACCAGTCGCCCTGGCTGATGGACAAGGCGTTGCGCAGCTGTTTTTCCGCCATCGGCCCCAGCAGCATGCCGACGATCACCGGCGCGACGGGAAAATCGAAACGCCGCATCAGCACCCCGCCCCAGCCGATCGCCAGCATCAGCAACAGGTCGAAGGACGAATGGCGCATGCCGTACACGCCGATAGAAGCGAACACCAGGATCCCGGCATTGAGGTACGGCCGGGGGATCTGCAGCAGCTTCACCCAGAGCCCGACCAGGGGCAGGTTCAATATCAGCAGGATAACGTTACCGATATACAGCGAGGCCACCAGGGTCCAGACCAGGTCGCCGGAAGTCTGGAACAGCAGCGGCCCCGGCTGCAGGCTGTAGTTCTGGAACGCCGCCAGCAGGATCGCCGCGGTGGCGGAGGTCGGAATGCCGAGGGTCAGCAGCGGCACCAGGGAACCGGTGGCGCTGGCGTTGTTGGCGGCTTCCGGGCCGGCCACCCCTTCGATGGCGCCCTGCCCTTTGCTGGCGGCAAAGTCTTGCGGGTGCTTGCTCAGCTTGCGCTCGGTGGAATAGGACAGGAAGGTCGGGATTTCCGCGCCACCGGCCGGGATCGAGCCGAACGGAAAGCCGATCAGGGTGCCCCGCAGCCAGGCGGGAATCGAGCGTTTCCAGTCGGCGCGGGTCATCCACAACGAGGTCAGGCGATGCCGGCCGGACGCTTCCGCCTTCTGATACAGCAGGCTGTACAAGGCCTCCCCCACGGCAAACAGGCCGACCGCCACCAGCACCACTTCGATGCCATCGACCAGCTCGGGAACGCCCAGGGTGTAGCGGGCAATGCCCGAGGTCGAGTCGAGGCCGATCAGGCCAATGCCCAGGCCAATCCCCAGCGAGGCGAAACCGCGCAGCATGGACGCACCGAGCACCGCCGACACCGTGGTGAAGGACAGCACCAGGATCGCGAAATACTCCGCGGGGCCGAACTTCAGCGCCAGCATGGCGACGATGGGGGCGAACAGGGTCAGCAGCACCGTGGCGATGGTCCCGGCGAAAAACGAGCCGATCGCCGCGGTGGCCAGGGCCGGCCCGGCGCGGCCGTTGCGGGCCATGAGATTGCCTTCCAGGGCGGTGACCATGGACGACGACTCGCCCGGGGTATTGAGCAGGATCGAGGTGGTCGAGCCACCGAACTGCGCGCCGTAATAGATGCCGGCGAACATGATCAGCGCGCCGGTGGGATCGACCTTGGCGGTGATTGGCAGCAGCAGGGCCACCGTCAGCGCCGGGCCGATCCCCGGCAATACGCCGATCGCCGTGCCCAGCAGGCAGCCGATAAACCCCCAGAGCAGATTGATCGGCGCCAGTGCCGCGGAGAAACCTGTCGCCAGGTTCAAGAGAATGTCCACCGTGTGACCTCCTTCGGCCCGGCTCAGATCCAGGCATTGACCAGGGGTGGCAGGGCCACGCCCAGCCCGGCACTGAACAGCCAGTAGATCGGCAGGGTCAGGGCGATGCCGATGGCCAGGTCGCGCAACGGACGCCGGCTGCCGAAACCCCGCGCCGAGCAGGCAAACAGCAAGCCGGCGGCCAGGACGAAACCGATCAGGTTGATCAGTACGGCAATCGCCACCAGGCCCGCGGTGACCCAGGCCGCCCCGAGCCTGCCGCCGGGCTGGGCGCTGTCGTCGCTGTCGTCGCCGGATGCGGCCAGCTCGCGCAAACCACCGGTGCAGGCCTGGTAGCTCAACAGCAGGCCCACGGCCCCTAGAAAAGCACCGACGGCGCTGGGATAGACATGGGCACCGAGGATGACGAAGCCCATCTCGGGCGGAAAGCGCAAGGCGCCGATGACCAGCACCAGGCTGATGGCGATCAGCCCCAGGCCAATCGCCAACTGCGACAGCACGACCCTGCTGCGCCCGGCCATCTCAAAGCAGCCCGACCTTGACCAGCATCGCCCGCAGGCGCTGGTGTTCCTCGTCGACGAATTTGCCGAACTCATCGCCGGTGAGGATGCTCGGCGACCAGGCGTTGGCTTTCACATTGTCCTGCCAGACCTGGCTGTTGGTGGCGGCCAGGACCGCGTCGGTGACTTGCTTGCGTTGCTCGGCCGTGAGGTTGGCCGCACCATAGACACCGCGCCAGTTGCCGATGATCACGTCGTAGCCTTTCTCTTTGAGGGTCGGCGCATCGATGCCGGGAACGCGCTCCGGAGCGCCGATGGCGAGCAGGCGGAACTGCTTGGACTGCACGTACTTGGCCAGTTCGGCATAACCGCCGGTGATCACCGTGATGTGCCCGCCCAGGGTCGCGGCCACCACTTCGCCGCCGCCGGCATAGGCAACGTAGTTCACCTGGTTCACCGGCACCTCCATCTTGCTCGCCAGCTCGGCGATGCCGATATGGTCGATGGAACCCTTGGAGCCACCGCCCCACTTGATGCTGGCCGGATTGGCCTTGAAGTCCTTGAGCAGGTCCTCGAGGGTCTTGTAGGGCGACTCGTCACGCACGGCAAGCACGTTGTATTCGGTGAACAGCCGGGCGATCGGCGTCACGTCCTTGAGGCTGATCTGCGGCTTGTTCTGCTCCACCGCCGTGACCATGATCGCCCCCACCACCAGCAGCGCATTCGGGTCGCCCTTGGTGCTGTTGGCGAACTGCGCCAGCCCCAGGGTGCCGCCGGCTCCGCCCTTGTTCTCGAAGGTCACGGACTTGGCCGTGCCGGCCTCGAGCAAGGCCTTGCCCAAAACCCGCGCGGTCTGGTCATAACCGCCGCCCACGGAGCCCGGGGCCATGAACTTGACCGTATCCAGGGCGAACGCCGGGGTGGCGAGGGTGAGCGTGGCGAGGCTGGCGGCAATGGCCATGCCGCGGCTGAATCGACGCAGTGCTGTGAACATCAGGTTTCTCCCGAGACTATTGTTTTTGTTGATACCGGTTGAATGCGCCCAGGGCCATTCGCCCTGTGTGGCCTGCGGTTAAGTGTAGACGGCCGGCGGTTGGCGACCGCCAGAGGAGAGAACCCCGGGTAAAGAATGCGACCAGGGCCTGACGCTCCCGCCAAGGGCGTGCCTGGGGAGTCTTGATTCGGGGTGGAAAGCAGTTGGCCGGGATAGAAGCCCGGCCGTGCTTATCAGCGAGAGAAGATCAGCGATTCAGCAAGAGAGGATTTGCGATCCTTGCCCATCACGAACGGGTCTTCACCGTGATGAACATATGCAGCCGATCGTGGATTTCCTGGAGGGTGTGGCGGAACGGTTCATGTCTGTCGCTGGTGACCGGGTCCTCGAAGTTCCAGACGATCACCTCGCCGGAGGACGGCATGCGCGCGGCCTCTTCCGAGGACTTGTCGCACAGGGTGATGACATAGTGGAACTGCTGCCCTGCGAACTCGTCGAGGGCCTTGCTGCGCAGCCCCGCGGTATCGATGCCGATATGTTCGAGAGACTCCAGGGTGCGCGGGTCGATCTCGCTGGCCTCCAGGCCGGCGCTGAAGGCGTCGAAATCTTCGGCGTCGGCGTGGCGCAGCAGCGCTTCGGCCATCAGTGAACGGGCGTCGTTTCTGGCGCAAACGAACAGCACGCGGCGTTTGTCACTCATGGTTCATTCCCCTGTTTTCAGACTGCTGGGATAGTGCCGCGGGAAATCGCACTTTTTATGACAGCCTGTTTTTCGACGGCGGGATAGCGCGGCGACGGCGTGCACGCGTGGCCGTCAGCTGATTCCGGCGTGGCCGGTAAAGGATTGAAATAGAGCGACGGAACACCCTGGCGGGAACCGCTGGCCGGAGGAAGGCCAGCGGCTTGCAGATGACGCTTGGTAATCAGTTGTTACATATCAGGCCATGCAGCACGCCAAAACGCAGCCCCGGCTCGGAAGGCGTCATATGGGTGACGCCAAACACCTTGAACGCCGCCAGCATCACCGCCAGGCCGCCGGGCAGGATGCTCAGGCGATGGGATTGCAACCCGGCCAGCCGCAGGCGTTTGACATGCCCGGCCTCCAGCAGGCGCAGCGACAGGCGCAATAGCCCGCCGTAGGTGATGCCGTCCTGGCCATCGTCGTTCAGGCCATTGGCCTTGAGCACCTTGGCCAGGAACCGGGTGGTGCCCGAGGAGCCTATGGCCTGCTGCCAACCCAGCTGGCGATAATGCCGGGCGACTTTCTCGAACTTCAGGCTGGCCAGGCGCTCGGTTTCCTGCAGGGCGTGAGCCGAGACCGCGCCGCCCGGAAAGTAGCGCGCGCCAAAGGTCGCGCTGCCAATGGCGATGCTCTCGGTCAGCAAGGGCTGGGCGCCCTGCCCCAGGATCAACTCGGTGGAACCGCCGCCGATGTCCACCACCAGCCGCATGCTTTCGCTGCCCGGCACGGTATGGGCCACGCCGGCGTACACCAGCCGCGCCTCTTCATGCCCGGAGATGACATCGATGCGAAACCCCAGGTGACGCTCCGCGCTGGCCAGGAACAGCGGCGCATTGTCGGCTTCGCGCACGGCGCTGGTGGCCACCGCCCGCACCCGCCCGGCCTCGAAACCGCGCAGTTTCTTGCCGAAGCGCGCCAGCGCCTGCCAGCCCCGGTCCAGCGCCAGCGCGTCCAGCGCGCCCTCCTGAAAGCCCTCGGCCAGGCGCACCGGCTCCCGCAGGGTCTTCACTTCCTGGATCATGAACCCCTGGCTGCGCCTGACCGGCTGGCCGATCATCAGGCGAAACGCATTGGACCCAAGATCAATGGCCGCGAACAGAGAGGCGTCACCTTTCATGGAGGATTCCTGGCAGATTCATCGACCGGCAGGCCGCAGCCTGTCGAGAACTAAAGACGGTTTGCGGCGATCTTGCCATTCCATCGATGACGCCAAGATGACAGCCACCCGCCTTTTCCAGGCCGTCGACAACGTCAACGCCCTGTCATCATCCTGTCATTTCCCGTGGTGACACTCGGGTCATCTACAACGCGTGCTCTCCTTTAAAGCTGCCCCACCCGGCGGCTTTTTTTTGCCCGCGAATCGCGCTCAAGGGCGCGTCGCCAGCTGCACGCAACGGATCGCCAGGATGCTGGTCGGGTCCACCAGCGCCACCCGGTAAGCGCCGACCTGGAAATCGGCGCAATGGCTGAGGACCAGCGGCAGCTCGGTGCACCCCAGGATCAGCACCTCGGCCCCCAGCTCACACAGGTGCTCGGCGGCGAGCAGCAATTGCGCCTTGCAGATGCCGTCGACGAAACCCGCCTTGATCCCGCGCTCGCCGTAGATCGCGCTCATCACCAGTTCCTGATAATCGAAACCCGGCGTGAGCAACGACAGGCCGGCGAGCCGCGCAGCCTCGTGGTAGACCCGACTCTGCACCGTACCCGAGGTGGCCAGCAGGCCGATGGGCTTGCCCGGGCCGTATTGCTCGACGATCGCCTCGATAGTTTCGTTGAGCATGTTGACGATGGGCACCTGTAGATAAGGCTGGATGCGTTCGACAAAGGCGTGGGCGGTATTGCAGGGTATGGCGATCGCGTTGGCCCCGGCACTTTCGAGCCGCTTGCAAGTGGCGTACATGGCCATGGTCGGGTCGGCCTGGTCGAACAGCAGGTTCGCGGTCCGGTCCGGAATCTGCGGGTTCTGCTCGACCACCATGCGGATATGGTCCTGGTCCCGATCGGCCGGCGTATGTCGGACCACCTTGGCCATGAAGTCCACGGTGGCCGCCGGCCCCACGCCGCCGACTATGCCGAGCTTGAACGGCGGCCGGGCGGGCTGGCCATCGGCCTGGGTCGCCGCCGCGGCGTAGATCTCGTTGACGTCGAGCAGCGTCACCCCGCGACGCTGCAGGTCGGCGCACACCAGCGACAGCTCGGTCATCCCGGGCACTATCAGGTTCGCGCCCTGTGCCTGCAACGACAGGCAAGCCTGGTACACCCCTTCCAGTGGCACCCCGTCCAGGTGCCCGTCCTTGATTCCGTCCACCCCGTAGATCGCCGCCATCATGGCCTGCTGATCCTGCGGCTCGGGATAGACCAGCTGGAAGTCGGCCCCCAGGTATCGCTCGAAGAGCCCGGCGTGCCGCACGTAGTCCGAGGCGAGTACGCCCAGGACCGTACCCGGTTCCAGCACATGGCGGATATGCGCGCTCAGGGCCGCCATCATGTCCAGGATCGGGATGCCCAACTCCTGCTGGATCTCTTCGCGGAAGGTGTGGCTGGCAAAACACGGCAGCATGATCGCGTCCACCCCGCTGTCCTCAAACGACTGGCAGACCTGGAAGACATAGAACTTTCTGGACGTCATGTTCGCGTCGCGCTCCAGCGGCAACAGCAGGTCCTTGAACGGGTGCTGTTCGAACAGGAAGTGATAGCGCCCCTGATCGGCCAGCACCGCCCGGGACTTCACCAGCTTGAAGAACAGATCGCCGCCGGCCAGAGAGCCCAGCCCCCCTACGATGCCCAGCCTGCTGGCCGGCGCTGGCTTGCGTGTCGGTTTGGATAGGCTTTTCATCGCGGGTTCTCAGGCGGAAACGGAAGAAGGGTTCTGCGTGGCCGGCGCCACGCCAAGCGGTGGCTCGACGGCCCCGGCACTGGGCTCCTCGTTGCCTTCGGCCTTGGCAATCACCGCCGTGGCAATGCTGTTGCCCACCACATTGGTGGCGGTACGCGCCATGTCGAGAAACTGGTCGATGCCGAGGATCAGCAAGATGCCGGCTTCGGGCAGGTTGAACATCGGCAGCGTGGCCGCCACCACCACGATCGACGCCCGCGCGACCCCGGCCATGCCTTTGCTGGTCACCATCAGGGTCAGCAGGATCAACAGCTGCTGGGTGAAACTCAGGTCGACGTTGTAGGCCTGGGCGATAAACATGATGGCAAACGCCTGGTACATCATCGAACCGTCGAGGTTGAACGAGTACCCCAGGGGCAGAACAAAACTCGAGACTCGCTTGGGCGCGCCGAACTTCTCCAGCGCCTCCATGGTTTTCGGGTAGGCCGACTCGCTGCTGGCCGTCGAGAACGCCAGCAGGATGGGTTCCTTGATCAACTTCCCGAGGGTCAGCACCGAGCGCCCGAGGAACAGATAACCGGCACCGAACAGCACCGCCCAGAGGATCGCGATGCCCAGGTAGAACTCGGCGATCAGCTTGCTGTAGTCCAGCAGCAGGCCCAGCCCGCCAGTGGTGATCGCCGCGGCGATGGCGGCAAACACACCGATGGGGGCGAAGGCCATGACGTAGTCGGTGATCTTGAACATCACCCTGGCCAGGTCGTCCACCAGCGCGGGGATCTGGGTGAACCCCGCCCTCTTCACCGCCGCCAGCGCAAAACCGAAGAACAGCGAGAACACCACGATCTGCAGGATCTCGTTATTGGCCATCGCCTCGGCGATGCTGCGCGGGAAGACGTGCCCGATAAACACCTTGAGGCTGAAATCGCCGGTGTTGATCGCCACCGGGGCGGCACCCGCCTGGCTGGCGTGCAGATCGAGCCCGACCCCGGGCTGGAACAGGTTCACCAGGAGCATGCCGATCAGCAGCGACACCATCGAGGCGCTGACGAACCAGGCCATCGCCCGGGTGCCGATACGCCCCACCGAGCTCGAACTGCCCATGCTGGCGATGCCGCCCACCAGCGTGGCGAATACCAGCGGCGCGATGATCATCTTGATCATGCGCAAGAAGATGTCGGTGACCATCGAAAAGTACGAGGCGATGTCCCTGGCCTCATTGGCATCCGCTGCAAAACGATGACAAAGCCAGCCTACAAGCACGCCCAAGGCGATGCCGTAGGCGATCTGCCGGGGAAGTCGGTTCTTTTTCACGGTGCGTTCCTCAAGTGGTGTTATTGGATTTCTACTTGGCAGGAGAAGGAATCGAAGGCACGGCCACTCGGCGGTGGCGCGTGGTCAGGCCGATTCTAGGGAGCCCGTGAGGCGCAGATGATGAGTAATCGCCATAGCTTGATGCGTTATTGGAATAGTTTCCGAAAGGCCGCGAATATCCGTGATCGGCGGCGTAGACTTTTTCCAGCCATGGTTGAGGATGCGGCATGCAAATCAAGTGGGTGGACGATCTGTTGGCGATCGCCGAGTGCAAGAATTTTTCCAGGGCAGCCGAGATCCGCTGCGTGACCCAATCGGCCCTGTCGAGACGGATCCGTTCGCTGGAGGACTGGGTCGGCGTGGAGTTGGTGGACCGCGGCACCTACCCCATTCAACTGACCCTGGCCGGCCAGACCTTTTGCGAACAGGGGCGCGAAGCCTTGTCCTCGTTGCTGGAGCTGCGTTCGTCGCTGCGCCAGGAAGAACGCATGCCCGGGCGCTCGATCCAGGTCACCGCCGGGCACAGCCTGTCGATGACCTTCCTGCCCAAATGGCTGGCGCGGTTCCAGCAGCACAACGAGCCCTTCAATGCCCGGGTGGTGGCAGCCAATATCCATGACGCGGTGATCGCCCTGGCGGAGGGCAATTGCGACCTGATGATCGTCTACCACCATCCCAAGGCGCCGATCCTGCTGGACCACGAAAAGTTCGTCAGCCTGACCCTGGGCCAGGATTCATTCATCCCGCTGTGCGCGCCGAACCGCCGCGGCGAGCCTCTGCACCGCCTGCCGGGCAAGGCCGGCAAACCGGTGCCGCACCTGGCTTACACCGCCACCACTTTTCTCGGCCGGGTGGCCGATATCGTGATCAAGGACAGCCATGTGCCGTGCGTGCTGACGCGCTGTTATGAAGCGGACATGGCGATGCTGCTGATGCGTATGGCCATGGAGGGCTACGGCGTGGCCTGGCTGCCGGAGAGCGCGGTGGCCGAGGAGCTGCAGCGCGGGCGCCTGGTCCGGGCCGGCGGCAGCGAGTGGAGCACCCAGCTGGAAATACGTTCGTACTGCTCCAGGGCCAACCAGAACCCGACCATGCTGGAGCTTTGGAAAACCCTGGAAAAAGCCTCGCAAAACCTTGCCGCCCAGGGTTGATGGCCTGCCATTCCCCGACACTCAGGGGGTGGAAGGCCAGCCCCGCCGCCCTCGCCTACAACGTCAGGCTGCCCTCGATACAGGTCACCGCCGAACCGCCGATCCAGATTTCATCGCCGATCCGCTCGACCTGGATGCGCCCGGCCCGGCCCATGCTCAGGCCCTGGCTGACCACGTAGGACGCCGGCGCCAACCCCGCGCCCAGCAGCCATTGGGCAATGCCCGCGTTGAGGCTGCCGGTGGCCGGGTCTTCCGGCATGCCGTCGCCGGCGATAAAGGCGCGCACTTCGAACTGCGCCGCGTCGCCGTCGCGCTCGGGGTTCCAGGGTGCGATCACCCCCACCGCGAGGTCCTTGAGCTGGGAATAGTCAGGTTGCAGGTCGAGCACCTGGCCGCGTTCGGCCAGCAGCACCGCCAGCCAGCCGGCGCCGTTGTCCACCCATTGCGCGTCGACGATGGCGCCGGGCGCCAGCCTCAGGCCCTGGCGCACCTGCTCCAGCAACCCGGCCTCCACCGGGCCGGACTTGAGCAAGGGCGGTGCGAGAAACGCCAGTTCGGCGCCGTTGCGGCGAATGCGCACCAGGCCCACCGCGCACTCCTGGACGATCTCCTCGCCCTTGGGCACGCCGCCGGCCTCCAGCCAGGCATGGCAGCTGCCAAGGGTCGGATGGCCGGCGAACGGCAGCTCCTGCAGGGTGGTGAAAATCCGCAGGCGATAGTCGGCCCGCGGGTCCCGGGGTTCGAGGATAAAGGTGGTTTCGCTGAGGTTGGTCCAGTTGGCGAACGCCGCCATGCGCGCGTCGCTCAACGGGTCGGCGCCGAACACCACCGCCAGCGGGTTGCCCTTGAGCGGCTCGTCGCTGAAGACATCCACCTGCTTGAAATCGAATCGGCGCATTACGGGTCCTTGTCTGAATGAACGCGGTCAGGCCTGAAAGCGGCCTGACCTCAAGCATGGAAACCTGTAGCCGCTGCCGCAGGCTGCGATCGACGACGCAGTCGTCGTAGAACCTGGCGACGCGCCCTGTCTGGCACAACGCATCAGGCCTTTTTGCGCCGACTGCGTCGTCGATCGCAGGCTTCGCCAGCGGCTACAGGGTTACGGGGTGTCAGACCGGCTTGGGAATTTCCAGGCCGCGGATCACCGCCGGGCGCGCGAGGAAACGCTCCAGCACGCGCTGCACGTTGGGGAAGTCCTTGAAGCCCACCAGGTCGCCGGCTTCATAGAAGCCGATCAGGTTGCGCACCCAGGGAAAGGTGGCGATATCGGCGATGGTGTAGCGCTCGCCCATGATCCAGTCGCGACCTTGCAGGCGGCCTTCGAGCACGCTCAGCAGGCGGCGGGATTCGGCGACATAACGGTCCCGTGGCCGCTTGTCCTCGTAGTCCTTGCCGGCGAATTTATTGAAGAAGCCCAGCTGGCCGAACATCGGGCCGATGCCGCCCATCTGGAACATCAGCCACTGGATGGTCTCGTAGCGCGCGGCGGATTCCTGGGCCAGCAGTTGCCCGCTCTTGTCCGCGAGGTAGATCAGGATCGCCCCCGACTCGAACAGCGCCAGCGGCCGGTCATCCGGGCCATGGGGGTCGAGGATCGCCGGGATCTTGTTGTTCGGGTTCAGGGAGAGGAACTCGGGGGACAACTGGTCATTGGTTTCGAAACTGACGCGGTGCGGCTCGTAGGGCAGCCCGATCTCTTCGAGCATGATCGAGACCTTGACGCCGTTGGGGGTCGGCAAGGAATACAGCTGAATCCAGTCGGCGTACTGCGCAGGCCATTTCTGGGTGATGGGGAATGCGGAGAGATCGGTCATGACAGGCTTCCAATGACAGTCAGATGAAAGGCCGTGGCCCCGGGCCGGGCGGCGACGGCGCTAGATTACAGGCATCGGTTCGCGGCGCGCATTCTTAAATTCGAAACATCCGGTGGTTAAGCTTCCCGGCAGCCAGACAGCGGTGCGGATAAAGTAACGGGCCCACGCTCGCAGTCCCCCGCCCGGATCGAACCAAAAGGCGTCCTGGGACTCAGAGCACTGCCCGCGGGCAGAAACACTCGTTCAACGACAGGGAAAACCACGCGAAGCCGGGAGCTCGCCGTGGAAAGGTTTGTCAGCCTTAACCGATTGCGCTGAAGTACCCACACTCGATGAAGAATCTGCTGAGTTTCACCCAACGCCTGCAACGCCGGTCCTACGTGTTTTTTCCGGCGCTGATGCTGACCAGTGCGCTGCTGCTGTCGCTGGAATCCAGTGAAAGTCGCGCCCAGCCGGTGGACGGCACCCAGACCCTGATCTTCCTGCGCCATGCGGAAAAACCCGCCGGCGGCCTCGGCCAGCTCAACTGCCAGGGCCTGAACCGCGCCATCGACCTGGCGTCCCTGCTGCCGGAAAAATTCGGCAAGGCCAACTACGTGTTCGCCGCCAACCCGACGCGCAATGTCGAGGAAGGCGAACTTGACAACTCCTACAGCTACATCCGCCCGCTGATGACCATCAGCCCCAGCGCCATCAAGCTCGGCCTGCCGGTGAACATCGAATTCTCGGCCAACGACACCAGCGCCCTGGCCGACGAGCTGCTGCATGACCGCTACCACAACTCGATCATCTACACCGCCTGGTCCCACGGCTACCTGCCGGAACTGATCAACAAGGTGGCGCGGGAAGCCGTCGGCGAAAAACGCACCATCACCGACGACTGGGCCTCCAACGATTTCGACTCGCTCTACGTGCTGACCCTGACCTGGCAAAACGGCAAGGCCACCCTCGACAGCCGCAGCTACAAGCAAGGCCTGGATAACGGCGAGGAAAACTGCCCGACCTGATGCACCGCCCTCAGCGCAGGGCGTCCAGCAGGCGGTACCAGGCGATCCCCGCCCCCAGGTACAGGCGCTGCAAGCCATGCAGCGGAATCGGCCGGATCGGCGTCACCGGAAACGGAAATTCACTGCTCGCCCCCGACACCCGCGCCGCCAGGTGCTTGCCCAGGGCCGTGGACAAGGCGATGCCGCGACCGTTGTAGCCGAGCAGGATCGACAACCCCGGCTGCGGCTCATGCAGCTGCGGCAGGAAACTCTGGTTCAACGCCACCCGCCCGCTCCAGCGATACTCGATGGGCGTGCCCGCCAACTGCGGAAACAAGCCCAGCAGCGAACGCTCCAGATGACGCCAGTCGCCGCTGTGAGTCGGTTCGGAAAACGGCCCGCGCCCTCCCAGCAACAGACGCCCCTGGGCATCCTGCTTGAAATACAGCAGCAGGCGCCGGGCGTCGGAACACACCTCGCCGTTCGGCAGGATGCTCTGGCGCAGCTCGGCCGACAGCGGGCGGGTGGCGATGATGAAACTGTTGGCGGCGATCACCGTCTGTCGCAGCCGTGGCCACAGGTCGTCGGTGTAGCCATTGGTCGCCAGCACCACGCGCTGGGCCCGGACCCGATGGCCCTGGGCGGTGCGCAGCTGCCACTGCCCGCCTTCGCGTTGCAAAGCCTCGACCCGAGTCTGCCCGTGAATCCGCACGCCCTGCTGCTGCGCTACCCTCGCCAGGCCGCGCGCATAGTTCAGCGGGTGCAGGCTGCCGGCGCGCGGATCGACCCAGCCGCCGAGGTAGTTCTGGCTACCGATGCGCCGACCGACGGCGGCGCGGTCGAGCAACTCCACCGCCACTCCGCGCCGGCGCCACTGCTCGGCGCGCTGCTCGATGGCCTGCAGGGAGCTGGCGGAAAACGCCGGCTGAATCCAGCCCTTGCGCGTCGCGTCGCAGGCGATGCGATGCTGCTCGATCAGGGCGAACACTTCATCGGCCGCCGAGCCGGCCGCCTCCAGCATGGCCTCGGCGCGGGCCGGGCCGAACCTGGCCAGCAGTTGATCCGGGTCGTACTTGAGCCCGGGAATCACCTGCCCGCCGTTGCGTCCGGAGGCGCCCCAGCCCGGTTCCCCGGCATCCAGTACACAGACGCTGACCCCGGCCTCGGCCAGGCGCAGCGCGGTCACCAGCCCGGTGTAACCGGCGCCGACTATGGCCACGTCGGCCCGCAGGTCTTCGGCCAGCGCCGGGGTCTCGACCGCCGCCGTCGCCGTGGCGGCCCACAAGGAAGGCGGCAGGCGCAAGGTTTCGGCGGCCTTCATGCCTGCACCTCCGCGCCCTGGTTGAGCAGGCGCTTGAGGAAGTCCTGGGTGCGCGGATGGCGCGGCGCGCTCAGCACCTGCTTCGCCGGCCCGGCCTCGACGATCTTGCCGCTGTGAAGGAAACACACCTTGTCCGCCACGTCCTGGGCAAAACCCATTTCGTGGGTGACGACGATCATGGTCATGCCTTCGTCGGCGAGTTTGCGCATCACCGCCAGGACCTCGCCCACCAGCTCCGGGTCTAGCGCCGAGGTCGGCTCGTCGAACAGGATCACCTGCGGGTCCATGGCCAGGGCCCGGGCGATCGCCACCCGCTGCTGCTGGCCGCCGGACAGCTCGTCCGGATAGGCGTGCATGCGATGGGCCAGACCGACCTTTTCCAGCA
Organism: Pseudomonas sp. GW531-T4; assembly: GCF_017349615.1. NCBI lineage: Bacteria > Pseudomonadati > Pseudomonadota > Gammaproteobacteria > Pseudomonadales > Pseudomonadaceae > Pseudomonas > Pseudomonas sp. GW531-T4. The sequence continues at coordinate 17,178 of NZ_JACMZT010000048.1, read as the reverse complement.
GCGCCTCGGCCCGCTCCCGGGCCTGCTGCGGGTTCTGCTTCTTCACGTAGATCGGCCCTTCGGTGACGTTCTGCAACGCGGTGCGATGGGGGAACAGGTTGAAGCGCTGGAACACCATGGCCACCTGGGTGCGCAGCTGGTGAATGGTCTTGCCGTGGCGGTCGACCCGTTCGCTGCTGACCAGGATGTCGCCCTGCTCGTAGCTTTCCAGGCCGTTGATGCAACGCAGCAGGGTCGACTTGCCGGACCCCGAGGGCCCGATCAGGCACACCACTTCCCCGCTCTGCACGCTCAGGTCGATGCCTTCGAGCACCGCCACGTTGCCGAAACTCTTGTGTACGCCCTTGATCTCGATCATGACTTTCTCCGGGTGCTGAAGCGCGCCTCCAGGCGACGCAGGGCAAAGGACAACGGCAGGCTCAGGGCCAGGTAGAGCAAGGCCACCAGGGTGTAGACGGTCATGTTCTCGAAGGTCGAGGAAGCGATGAGCTGACCGGCGCGGGTCATCTCGGCCACGGTGATAGTGGACACCAGCGAGGAGTCCTTGAGCATCATCACCAGGGTGTTGCCGTAGGGCGGCAAGGCGATGCGAAAGGCCTGGGGCAGGACCACCCGGCGCATGATCATGCCGCCGCGCATGCCGATGGATTCGGCCGCCTCGATCTGCCCCTGGTGAATGGCCTGGATGCCGGCGCGGAAGTTCTCCGCCTGGTACGCCGAGTAGGCGATGCCCAGGCCGATCACCCCGGCCTGCATGGCCGTGAGCTGGATGCCGAAATCCGGCAGCACGAAGTAGATGTAGAACAGCTGCACGATGATCGGCAGGCCGCGAATGACATTGACCACGCCAATCGCAAACAGCGAGATCGAGCGCACCTTGGACACCATCATCAAGGCGAATACCAGGCCGATCAGCGAGCTGAGCACAAAGGAGCCGGCCGTGACCTGCAAGGTGACCACCGCCCCTTTCAGCAGAATGGGGAGGAAGTCCAGAGCGTTCTGGAGAAACATAGGAGGACCTGCGCAATCAGGAGTGAAGCGACCCCGCCGGGCGGCCGGGCCGCGGGGTGGTCAGTTGAGCTTCCACTTCTCGATGATCCGCTCCAGGGAACCGTCGGCCTTGATCGCCGCGATGCCGCGGTTGACCTCGTCCAGGGTCTGCGCATCGCCCTTGCGCACGATCAGGCAGACATCGCCCATCACCACCGGCTGGTAGCTTTTCACCAGTTGCACCTTGTTCTGGGTGCCCTGGGCCAGTTGGTAGGCGACGATCGGCCGGTCGGCGAAACCGGCCTTGATCCGTCCCAGTGCCAGGTCGCGCAGCAGGTCGGGGATCGAGTCGTAGCCGCGCACTTCCTTGAAGATCCCGCGCTTGTTCAACTCATCGATGAACACCGTGCCGACCTGGGCGCCGACCACCTGGTCCTTGAAGTCTTCCATGCGGGTGTAGGCGGTGTTGTCGTCGGCGCGCACGATCAGCCCCTCGCCGTAGCTGAACACCGGGTTGGAGTACTGCACCACCTTCTCCCGCGCCGGGGTGCGCAGCATGGCGGCGGAGATGATGTCGATCTTGTTCGAGGTCAGCGAGGGGATCAGCGCGGCGAAGGTGGTCTGCTGGATGTCCACCTCGAAGCCGCCGGCCTGGCCCACCGCCCGGGCGGCGTCGATCATCATGCCTTCGATGCTCTGGCTCTTGACGTCGAGAAAGGTGAAGGGAATGCCGGTGGCGGTGGCGCCGACCTTGTACACCGGCGCGGCGCCGGCACTGGCGGAACCGACGAGGCCGGCGCTGAGTGCGCAGCACAATGCAAGGACACGAAAACGCTTTTGCATGGCGAATCTCCCATTGGACGATTTTATTGTTTGAAGTCCGTGATGGTTGGCCTCTGAAAGTGGGGCAGGAGGCATGCAACTGACTATAAACAATTTACAAAAATCGTAAAGAGATTTATAAATATCGAATATCGATATTTAAAACACAAAAAATCCAAAGGAACCGCCATGAGCGACACCCCCAATAGCCTGTTCAATCAGTCGCTGGAAAAAGGCCTGGCGGTCCTGCGCGCCTTCAACGCCGCCCAACGGACCATGAACCTGGCGGAAATCGCCGAGGCCGCCGAGATCAACAAAAGCTCGGCGCAACGCATGATCCACACCCTGGAGCAGCTCGGTTACGTGCGTAAGCACCCGCAGACCAAACGCTTCCAGCTGACCCCGCGGGTGATGGAGATCGGCTACAACTACCTGGCCGCCGACACCCTGGTGGACGTGGCCAACCCGTTCCTCGCCGAGCTGGCCCAGGTCACCGGCGAAACCACCAACCTCACCGAGCCCGACGGCCTGGACATGGTCTACGTCGCGCGCTTCGTGGCGCCCAAGTTCATCCCGATCCACATGCCCATCGGCAGCCGCATTCCGATGTACTGCACCGGCTCCGGCCGCGCCTACCTCAGCGCCCTGCCCGACCAGGAAGCCCTGGCGATGCTCCAGGCCAGCGACCGCCAGGCCCATACCCGCCACACCCTGACCGGGATCGACGCGATCCACGGGGAAATCGTCGCCACCCGCCAGCGCGGTTACGCCCTCAACCAGGAAGAACTGTTTCTCGGCGACATGAGCATCGCCGCGCCGATTATCGGCAGCCAGGGCCTGCCGGTGGCCGCCGTGCACGTGGTGATCCCCAGCAGCCGCTGGACCCTGGAAGAAGCCGAACGCAAGCTGGCGCCCTCGGTGATCGAGTGCGCGCGGGCGATTCGCACCTCGATTCGTACCCTCTGAGTGGCCATGAGCCTTTTGTAGTCGCCGGCGATCGACAGCGCAGCGGTCGCAGGCATGGATTCCGGGATTTGGCCCGGCACTCCGTATTGCGAGGCTTTACGACCGCTGCGCGATCGATCGCAGCCTGCGGCAGCGGCTACAGAGGCGCGCAGGTGCGCGAGTAGGCTAAGATTCGCGGCCTAACGTCACTGCCCGGAATCATTGTTCATGTCCAGCCTTGCTCCTGCCAGCCCCGTCCGGGGCTGGTCGTTCTGGTGGAAACCCGCCCTGTTCGTCCTGGTGGCGTGCGTCGGCCTCTACTTCGTCAAGTGGTCGCCCTACTACGCCAAGGCCTTTATCGCCGCCGACAGCCACAGCATCGGCGCCTCGATCATCAACGATCAGCCCTCCTCGCCGCTGAACGCCGCCCTGGCCTATGCCCAGGTGTATTTCCTGGCGATCTGGAAAGCCGCGGTGCTGGCGGTGATCCTCGGCTCGCTGCTGCAAGTGCTGATCCCGCGGGACTGGCTGCTGCGCCTGTTCGGCCGCGCCGGCTTCGGCTCGACCCTGCGCGGCGGGCTGTTCGCCCTGCCGGGCATGATGTGCTCCTGCTGCGCCGCGCCCGTGGCGGCGAGCATGCGTCGGCAGAATGTCTCGGTCGGTGCGGCGCTGGCCTTCTGGATCGCCAACCCGGTGCTCAACCCGGCGACCCTGGTGTTCATGGGTTTTGTCCTTGGCTGGGGCTTTACCGCGTTGCGGCTGGTGGCGGGCATCGTGCTGGTGCTGGGGGTGTCGCTGGTGGCCCAGCGCATCGCCCGTCCCGAGCAATTGCCGGAGGCGGCGGTGGAAGCCGTGGTCGAGGCCAGCGCGGCTAACGACGGCGCCTTCTTCAGCCGCTGGGCGCGCAGCCTGTGGCAGCTGTTCTGGAGCACCATTCCGATCTATGTGCTGGCGGTGCTGGTGCTGGGCGCGGCGCGGGTCTGGCTGTTCCCCCACGTCGAGGGCGCGATTGGCGACAGCCTGCTGTGGCTGGTGCCGCTGGCGATTGTCGGCACGCTGTTCGTGATTCCCACCGCCGCGGAAATCCCTATCGTGCAGACCATGATGACCCTGGGCATGGGCACCGGCCCGGCGGTGGCCTTGCTGATGACCCTGCCGAGCATCAGCCTGCCGTCGCTGCTGATGCTGCGCAAGGATTTCGACGCGCGGGTGCTGGTGACCGTGGCCGGCCTGACCATGCTGATTGGCGTGGTGTGCGGGTTGATTGGCGCGGCGTTGTTGTAACCAGAAGTTCGATGGCGTCTGCATGGACGTCATCGCGGGCAAGCCTCGCTCCTACATGGACGGCGCGGAACCCTGTAGGAGCGAGCTTGCTCGCGATGGGGCCAAAGGCCCCGCCCTTCTATCGACTCAACCCTGCTGGCGAGCCCGTTCGCGCAAATACTCCAGCACCGCCGCCTGCTCGCCGACGAACTCGATGCGCGCGCCCTTGCTTTCGCGCTGGAAGGCATACATCGGGTCGTAATATTCCTTGAGCAACCCTTCGATCCAGGCCCGGTGCAGGTCCACGCTGCCGCTGCGGGCCTGCTCGGCCAGGGCGGCCTCCAGCAGCTGGTACAGGCGCTGGTGGCGCTCGCCACCCAGGCGTTTGCGGATGTTGTTCAGGCTTTCCAGCAGGCGCTCGGAAAACCGTGCGAAGCCGTCCTCGCCATGCACCGCGACGAACTCCGCGCACAGGTCGATCACGTAGTCGCGCAGGATCCGCTCGATCCGCCCCTCCAGGCCATCCTCCAGCCAGACCATGGGAAAACTTTGCATGCCCTGGTACAGCGGCAACGGCAAGGCGCAGCTGCCGATCATGCGGTTCTCGTCTTCCAGCACGAACCCGGCGATGCCGCGCTCGCGCTTTTTCAGGATGTCCACCGCCAGGCGGTTCTCGAAGTCGATGTTCGACGGCTGGCCGCTGGCGCGCTTGCCGAAACTGGAGCCGCGATGGTTGGCGTGGCCTTCCAGGTCCAGGCCGTTGGCCAACTGATGGAGCACCTCGGTCTTGCCGATGCCGGTCATGCCGCCGAGCAGGACAAAATCACACTCGGCCACCGCGCCCTCGAGGGTGTCGAGCAGGAAGGTACGCATGGCCTTGTAGCCGCCGCCGACCCGCGGATAGTCGATGCCGGCCTCGTCCTTGAGCCACTGCTGGACGATCTGCGAACGCAGGCCGCCGCGGAAGCAGTACAGGTAGCCGTCTGGATGGGCCCGGGCGAAGTCGGCCCAGGCCTGGATGCGTTCGGCCTTGATCGCCCCGGACACCAGTTGATGGCCGAGGACGATCGCCGCCTGCTGGCCCTGCTGCTTGTAGCAGGTACCGACCCGCTGCCGTTCGTGGTCGGTCATCAGCGGCAGGTTGACCACGCCGGGAAAGGCGCCCTTGGCGAACTCGATCGGCGCGCGGGTATCCATCATCGGCCGGTCGTTGAGGAAGATTTCGCGGTAGTCGGTGATATCGATGGGCATCAGATCACCTCGACCGCGTTGCTCTGTCGTTCCACCAGCTCACCGATCGGCGCCAGCTCCAGGCCCAGTTCGGCGGCCAGCGCGAGGAAGGCCGCATTGCCCTCGGGAGTGACAGCGATCAACAGCCCGCCGCTGGTCTGCGGGTCGCACAGCACCAGCTTGTGCAGGGCCTGGATACGCCCGAGCTTGTTGGCGTAGCTGTCGAAATTGCGTTGGGTGCCGCCTGGCACGCAGCCCTGGTCCAGGTAGTACTCGACCCCAGGCAGGCGCGGCACGCGGTCGTAGTGAATGCGCGCGGTCAGGTTGCTGCCGTCGGCCATTTCCACCAGGTGCCCGAGCAGGCCGAAACCGGTGACGTCGGTCATCGCGGTCACGCCGTCGAGCTTGCCGAAACGGCTGCCGGGCTTGTTCAGGGTGCACATCCAGTCACGGGCCAGGCCGACGTCGGCGCTGCGCAGCTTGCCCTTCTTCTCGGCCGTGGTCAGCACGCCGATGCCCAGGGGTTTGGTCAGGTACAGCAGGCAACCGGCGGTGGCGGTGTCGTTGCGCTTCATGTGGCGCTTTTCCACCAGGCCGGTGACGGCCAGGCCGAAGATCGGTTCCGGCGCGTCGATCGAATGGCCGCCGGCCAGGGGAATGCCGGCCGCGTCGCACACCGCGCGCCCGCCACGAATCACCTCGCGGGCGACTTCCGGGGCCAGCACATTCACCGGCCAGCCAAGAATGGCGATGGCCATCAACGGATCGCCACCCATGGCGTAGATGTCGCTGATGGCATTGGTCGCGGCGATGCGGCCGAAGTCGAACGGGTCGTCGACGATCGGCATGAAAAAGTCGGTGGTCGAGACCACGCCGCGCTCTTCGTCGATGGCGTACACCGCAGCGTCGTCGCGCGAAGCATTGCCGACCCAGAGTTTCGGGTCGAGGTTCTGCGCGCCGCTGCCGGCCAGAATCACCTCCAGGACCTGGGGAGAAATCTTGCAACCGCAACCCGCGCCGTGGCTGTACTGGGTCAGGCGAATCGGCTCGCTCATGGGGCACCTCTGAAAGTCATGGAGCGGCGATTCTAGCAGAGCCTTCAGCGCTGAGCCCTCGGCGCTAATAGAGAGCCCTGCGCGCTGAGCGTGTCCTGAGCCATCGACCACCGGCGCCGCCTGCCTGCCCTCCAATCGATCCGGCCCGCAAGCATAGCGGCAAAAAAAACCGCCCTTTCGGGCGGTTGCAAGAAACCTCGGTGGTGATCAGAAACCGAGGGTGAAGCTGAGGGTCATCGCATGGTCGCGGTTGTCGTGGGACAGCTGGCCCGAGTAACCGATGCCCAGTTTGCCCGTGGGGCTGATCTGGTAGTCCAGGCCGGCCTCGACCAGGGCGCTGTCCTTGGCGATCGGTACACCCTGGGTGGTGAACGAGCCGCCCCCCTCGATAAAGGTCAGGTCGGCATCGGGCTTGGTATCGCCGTAGGCATGGCGCCAGCCCAGGGCGGCGCGCGGTGTGATCTGCGAACCGTTGCCCAGGGTGATGCGCTTGCCGGCCCGCAGGCCCACCGTGGAGAAGGTGATGTCCTGGCTCGACTTGGCGCTCAGGCGTCCGGCGCCGCCTTTTTCGTGGCCGGTATCGCTGTCGTAGTTGACATAGGCCAGGCCGACGAAGGGCTCCAGCGCCACGCCCGCCGCTTCCAGGGCGTAGCCAACCTCACCGAACACCTGGGCACTGCGCGCGTCGTAGTTGGCTTTCAGGCGATCGTTGTAGCTGCCGACGCTGACGTTGCGCTTGGTGCTGACCCGGTGCCAGCTGTAGGCCGCGCCGAGGCGGACCGCCAGGGCGTCATGCTGGGAGTTGAGGTAGGCCGCCAGGTGGGTGCTGTTGATCGTGGCATCGGACTGGCGCCGCTGCGCATCGATATCGCTGTGGGTATAGCCGGCTGCCACGCCGCCGCGCCACTGATCGCCGAGCTGGCGGTCGGTACCGAGCATGAAGCCGGACAGGTTGCGGTCCAGGCCGGCGGTGTTGCTGTCGCCTTCCATGTCGCCCCAGGAACCGAGCACCCGCAGCCAGCCGACCATCTCGTCCTGGCCCTGGCAGCCTTCGCGGCTCAAACGGTTCTCCCCAGGCGCCAGAGTGCGCCGCAGCTCATCCTCCTCGGTACCGCAGCCGGGCTGGCGCATGCGGTCGTTGAGGGCATCGCGCACATGGCGCGAGTCCTCGAGCAGCGAGCTGGCGGTACTGGCGTGGATCTCGCCCGACAGGCTGTCGAACGCCGCGCGGGCCGAGGCACGATCCAGGTTGATGACCTGGTCATTGAGCACGTCAGCGCCCGAGCCTTCGGCGCCGGTGTAGCTCTCCAGGGCCCTGGCGACACCCCGCTGGTTGGGGGTGGCCGCCACTTCGACGAAGGTGGTCTGGTTGCGGCTGACCGCCAGGCCGACCTGGTTGGGGCCATACACCAGCGCGGTGTCGAGGAAGGCCAGGGACGGCAGGCGGGTGCTGCTGAAAGTACCGTTGACCCCGCCGCCGGCGGTGATCAGCGAGTAGGTGGTGTTGCCGGTGTAAGGCGCCAGCGAGCGCACTTGCAGACCGCCGCCGAGGGTAGCGGTCCCGCCCACGGCAAGCACGGTGCCGGTAGGCGACGTCACGGTCAGGTCCAGCACACCGTCCGCGGCGTTGCTGAGGTTGCCCGCCACGCTCAGGGTCCCGGCGGCGCCACCGGACTGGGTCAGGCCGTGGTTGTCCAGCGAACCGACGCTGCCGTTGCCACTCAGGGCGGCGCCATTGGCCACCGTGACCTGCCCGGCGAACACGCTCGGCGTACTGCGATCACCGACCTGCAACTCGCCCTGCTCCACCGCGACGGTGCCGCTGAACGGCTGGGCGCCGGTGAGCAGCAACAGGCCGCTGCCCTGCTTGACCAGGCTGCCGGTGCCACTGAGCACGCCATTGAAACGACCGTTTCTGTTCTGCACGAACAGCAGGCGCGCGTTGTTGAGGATGCGTCCTTGCAGGCTGGTGGTAGTACCGGCCAGGGTGCCGCCACTGACGGTGGTACCGCCGGTGTAGGTATTGGCACCGGTCAGCAGCAAGGTGCCGGCGTCGAGCTTGTTGATCCCGCCACTGCCCACCAGCGGCGCATCGATCTGCGCCGTCACATCGGCGTTGACCCGCACCGCGGCCAGGGTGCCATCGGCGGCATTGGTCGGGCTCAGGCTGCCGCCCTCCCCGGCGACCAGGCTGTAGCCGGCGTCGAGGAATTGCAGGCCGGTGAAGCCCTGGTTGCCGACCACGGTGACCGTGCCGCCCTGCCCGCCGAAGACCGCGAACTGATTGTTGGAATCCAGGCTCTGGGTGCCGTTCGGGTCGGTCCAGTTGGTGCCCGGGCCCCAGGTACCGCTGCCGCCGGTGATGCTACCGTCGGCGGTGGTCTTGCCACCGTTCCAGAACTGCACTTCACCCGGTGTGCCCTGCACCAGCAGGTTGACCTGGTTGGCCAGCGCGGTCTGTAACGTCAGGCTCTCAGGCAGCACGCCCGTTGGCAGCGCGCCGTAGACCAGGCCGTTGTCGGTCAGGCTGCCGCCGTAGCGGAACAACTGGTAGATACCAACGCCGAAGCCGCCGCCATTGGTGACATTGAGGGTGCCGTCGAGGGTCAGGTTGCCCGCCACATCGACCACCGTGGTCGAACTGCCGACTTGCCCCAGGGTGAAGTCCAGCGTCGTCCCGGAGGCCAGGCTCAAGGCGCCCACCGACAATGGCGTGGCGGCGCCGCCGGCGCTCAGGGTGGCGCCACTGGCCAGTTGCAGCGTCCCGCCAATCTCCCCGCTGCCGCCAATGGCCGCGCCGGAGGCGACATTCACCGTGGCGCTGCTCAAGGTGCCGTCGACCCGCAGCGAGCCGGCTTGCACGCTGGTGGTGCCGGTGAAGCCGTTGCTGCCGGTCAGCAACAATTCGCCTGTGCCGCTTTTGGTCAGGGTACCGCTACCGCTGAGGTTGCCGCTGTAGGTGCCGTCGCTGTTCTGGGAGAAGGTCAGCGCCGCGTTGTTGAGGATCGCGCCTTTGAGGCTGGAGGTATCGCCGGTGGTGCTGCCGCCATTGAGGGTGGTGCCGCCGGTGTAGGTATTGGCACCAGTCAGCAGCAAGGCACCGCTGCCATTCTTGACCAGGCTGCCGCTGCCGCCGATGGCGCCGCCGAGGGTGGTGTCCTGGGTGCCGGCCAGGGTCAGCTGGGCGCCCAGGTTGATGGCGTTGGCCAGTTGCAAGGCTGTGCTGCTGTCGAGCTGGGCACTGCCGCCGACGCTCAAGGCGCCGCTGCCGATGGCTGTGCTGTTGCCCAGGGTCAGCTCGCCGCCGTTGAGCTGGGTGCCGCCCTGATAGCTGTTGCTGCCATTGAGGGTCAGGTTCGCCGCGCCGTTCTTGATCAGGCTGCCAGTGCCGCTGACCACGCCCGCCAGGGTCAGGTCGTTGGAGCCGGCCACCTTCAACCCGCCGCTCAGCACTACTGCGTTGCCCAGGCTGACCGCGCCGTTGCTGTCCAGGGTGGTGCCGTTGGCCGCGGTCAGCACGCCGCTGCCCAGGGCGCTGTTGCTGCCCACCACCAGGGTGCCGCCATTGAGCGCGGTGCCGCCGGTGTAACCATTGCTGCCATTGAGCACCAGGGTGCCGCTGTCGAGCTTGGCCAGGGTGCCGGCGCCGTTGATGTCCACGCCGATAGTGGCGGTGACGTTCGGGTCGACGCGGATCGCCGTATTGCCGGTGGCGCCATTGACCGCGTTCAGCGTGCCGGATGTGCCATCGATCAGGCTGTAGCCGTCGGTGACGAACTGCATGCCGGTGATGCTTTGCGTGCCGTTGAGCGTGACGTTGCCGGCCGCGCCCTGGAACACCGCGAAGCTGTTACCCCAGGCCTGATTGAGGGTGCCATCGACATTGGTCCAGTTACTGGTGCCGCTGGCCCAGGTGCCGCTGCCGCCGTCGATGGCGCCGTTGCCGGTCAGCTGGCCACCGTCCCAGAACTGCACGAGGGTGTTGGGCGCGGTCACCAGCAGGTTGACCTGGCTGCCCACCGCGGTCTGCAACTGCAGGTCGCCCGGCACCACGCTGCCCGGCACGCTGCCGACCACCAGGCCGTTGTCGGTCAGGCTGCCGGTGTAGTTGATCAGGCGATACACGCCGCTGCCGAAGCCACCGATATCGCTGACGTTGAGCGTGCCGTCGAGGGTCAGGTTGCCGCCGACGTTGAGCAACGAAGTCCCGCCCCCCGCCACCGGCGTGCCCAGGCCGACATCCAGGTTGGCATTCGGCGCCAGCACCAGCGAGCCCAGCGTCAGGCTGTTGCCGCTGCCTAGGCTCAGATGGCCGCCGTCGGCCACCGTCACCGCGCCGCTCAGGCTGCCGGTGCCGGTCAGGGTGCCGCTGTTGTTGACCACCACATTGGCGCTGGCCAGGGAGCCGCTGACGTTCAGGGTGCCGGCATTGACGCTGGTGTCGCCGGTCAGGGCGTTGCTGCCGCCCAGGGTCAGGGTGCCGCTGCCAAGTTTGCTCAACAGGCCGCTGCCACTCAGGCTACCGTCGAAGGTGCTGCTCAGGTTAGTGCCGCCGATGCTCAGGGTGCTGCCCGCACCCACCTGCGCCGTACCGCTGCCGGTCAGGCTGGCGAGGCTGGCCGAACCACCGAGGTTGAGCTGGGTGCCGCTGGCCAGGTTGACCCCGGCATTGTTGCCCAGCGCCGAACCGCCCAGGGTGCTCAGGCTGCCGGCTGCCACATTGAACTGGCCGCCAAAGGTGTTGCTGCCGCTGAGGGTCAGGTCGGCCGCGCCGTTCTTGGTCAGGGTGCCGCTGCCGGCCAGGGTGCCGGCCAGGGTCAGGTCGGCGCTGCCCGCCAGCGTCAGCCCGGCATTCAGGTTGAGGTCGTTGCCCAGGATCAGTGGCGCGCTGTTGTCCAGGGTCGCGCTGCCCGCCACCGTCAAGGCCCCGCTGCCCAGGGCCGCCGCATTGCCCAGGGTCAGACCGCCAGCGTTCAGGGTGGTGCCGCCCTGGTAGGTGTTGACGCCGTTGAGGGTCAGGTTGGCCGTGCCGTCCTTGACCAGTTCCCCGCTGCCACTGACCAGCCCGCCCAGGGTCAGGGCCTGGCTGCCGCCGAGGGTCAGGTCGGCGTTCAATGCCAGGTTGTTGCCCAGGGTCAGGCCGGTATTGCTGTCCAGGGTGGAGGCGCCGGCCACCGTCAGGTTGCCCAGGCCCAAGGCCGCGGCATTGCCCAGGGTCAGGGTCCCGGCATTGAGGGTGGTGCCGCCGAGGAAACCGTTGGCGCCGTTGAGGGTCAGGTTGGCGCTGCCGTCCTTGCTCAGGCTGCCGGTGCCGTTGATCGACCCGGCGAGGGTCAGGTCGGCGCTGCCGCCGATGCCCAGGTTGCCGGCCAGGTTCACCGCGTTACTCACGCTGACTGGGCTGCTGGCATCCAGGGTGGTGCCGGCAGCGGCGTTCAGCGCGCCACTGCCCAGCGCCGTGTTGGACGCCAGGATCAGGCCGCCGGCGTTCAATGCGGTCGGGCCCAGGTAGCTGTTGTTGCCGCCCAGGGTCAGGTCGGCGCTACCGCTCTTGATCAGGCCACCGGTGCCACCGATGGCGCCGTTCAGGGCCAGGTCATTGCTGCCGGCCACCGTCAGGTTGCCGTTGAGGGTGACCGCGTTGGCCAGGCTGACCGCGGCGTTGCTGTCCAGGGTCGTGCCGGCGGCAGCGGTCAACTGGCCGCTACCCAGTGCCGAGTTGTTGCCGACCACCAGGGTCCCACCATTCAGCGAGGTGCCACCGCTGTAGGTGTTGGCGCCATTGAGCACCAGGGTGCCGGCGTCGAGCTTGGCCAGGGTGCCACTGCCGTTGATGCCTACGCCGATAGTCGCGGTGACGCCCGGGTCGACCCGCAGCGCGGTGTTGCCACCGGTGCCGTTGACCGCGGTCAGTGCGCCGGCGGTGCCCGCCACCAGGTTGTAGCCACTGGTGGTGAATTGCAGGCCGGTGAAGGTCTGGGCGCCATCGACGGTGACGGTGCCCGCGGTGCCCTGGAAGATCCCGAAATCGCCAGCCCAGGCCTGGTTGAGCAAGCCGTCGGCCGACGTCCAGTTGCTGCCGGCGCTGCTCCAGGTACCGCTGCCGCCGTCGACGCTGCCATTGGCGACGGTCTGGCTGCCGTCCCAGAAGCGAATATTGACGTTCGGCGCGGCCACCAGCACGTTGATCTGGTTGCCCACCGAGGTCTGCACCTGCAGGTCGCCGAGGCTGAACCCCAGGGGCACGCTGTTGATGTCCAGCCCGAGGTCGACCAGGCTGCCGGTGTAGTTGATCAAGCGGTACACGCCCACGCCGAAGCCACCGGCGTCGGTGACATTCAGCTTGCCGTCGAGGGTCAGGTTGCCGCCGACATCGAGCAGCGAGGTGGTGGACGGTGCGCCGAGGCTGGCGTCGAGGTTGGCGTTGCCACCGAGGACCAGCCCGCCCGTCGCAAGGGTGCTGCCCGAGCTCAAGGCCAGGTGACCGCCATCGGCGACGTTCAGCGTGCCCAGCAACGAGCCGCTGCCGGTCAGGGTCGCGCCGCTGGCGACGCCGACGTTGGCGCTGCCCAGGGAGCCGCTGACACTCAGGGTGCCGCCGTTGACCTGGGTATTGCCGGTGATGCCGTTGATCCCGGTGAGGTCGAGGGTGCCGCTGCCGACCTTGGTCAGGCCGCCGCTGCCGCTCAGGCTGCCGTCGAAGGTACTGCTGGAACTGACGCCGCCGACGCTCAGGGTGACGCCCGCGCCGATCTGCACCCCGCCGCTGCCGGTCAGGCTCGCCAGGCTGCTGTCGGCCCCCAGGTTCAGGCTGGCCCCGGCGCTGACGTTGGCCCCCGAGGTGTTGCCCAGGGCGCCGCTGCTCAGGGTGCTGACGCTACCGGCGTTGATGTCCAGGGCGCCGGTAAAGCTGTTGTTGCCCGACAGGGCGAGGTCGCCCAGGCCGTTCTTGATCAGGGCACCGCCGCCGCTGACCACCCCGCCCAGGGTCAGGTTGTTGTTGCCGGCGATGCTCAGGTCGGCGTTGAGCGCAATGTCGTTGCCCAGGGTCAAGGCCGCGCTGTTGTCCAGGGTGGCCGCGCCGCCCACGGTCAGGGCGCCGCTGCCCAATGCCGCGGCATTGCCCAGGGTCAGGGTGCCGGCATTCAGGCTGGTGCCACCGGCGAAGAGGTTGACGCCGTTGAGCGCAAGCTCGCCCGCGCCGTTCTTGATCAGCGCACCGGTGCCGCTGACCACGCCGTCCAGGGTCAGGCCGTTGCTGCCGCCGAGGGTCAGGTTGGCATTCAGCGCCACGCTGTTGTTCAAGGTCACCGAGGCATTGCTGTCCAGGGTCGCCGCGCCGCCGACGGTCAAGCCGCCGAGGCCCAGCGCCGCGTCGGCGCCGACCGTCAGGGTGCCGGCATTCAACGTGGTGCCGCCAAGGAAGCCATTGCTGCCATTGAGCACCAGGTTGGCGCTGCCGTCCTTGACCAGGCTGCCGGCGCCGTTGACTGCGCCGGACAGCGTCAGGTCGGCGCTGCCAGCGATGTTCAGGGCACCAGCCAGGTTCAACTGGTTGCCCAGGGTGACGGCGGTATTGGCATCCAGCGTGGTGCCCGCGGCCGCGTTCAGCGCGCCAGCACCAAGGGCGCCGTTGGCCCCGACGATCAGCGTGCCGGCATTGAGCGCGGTGTTGCCCAGATAACCGTTGGCGCCATTGAGGGTCAGGTCGGCCGTACCGTTCTTGATCAGCCCGCCGACGCCGTTGATCACCCCGCCCAGGGTCAGGTCCTGAGTGCCGCCGAGGGTCAGGTTACCGCCCAGGTTCAGGTTATTGCCGAGGCTGACCGCGGCACTGGCATCGAGGGTGGTGCCGGCGGCGGCATTCAGCGCTCCGCTGCCCAGGGCGGTATTGGAACCGACGATCAGCGAGCCGGCATTCAGCGCGGTAGTGCCTTGGTAGCTGTTGTTGCCGCTCAGGGTCAGACTCGAGGTGCCGTTCTTGATCAGGCCGCTGGTACCGTCGATGACCCCGCCCAGTACCAGGGGGTTGCTGGCGTCCAGCGTCAGGTTGGCGTTGAGGTGCACAGCATTGTTCAGGGTCAGCGCGCCGCTGCCGCTCAAGGTACTGGCGCCGCCTACGGTCAGGGCACCGCTGCCCAGCGCCGTGCCGCTGCCCAGGATCAGCCCCCCGGCATTGAGGGTGGTACCACCCTGGAAGGTGTTGGCGCCGTTGAGCGTGAGGTCGGCCGTACCGTTCTTGATCAGCCCACTGGTACCGCTGACCAGACCGTCCAGGGTCAGGGCATTGCTGCCGGCCAGGGTCAGGTCGGCATTGAGCGTGACGTCGTTGCTCAGGCTGATGCCGGCCGTATTGTCCAGGGTCGCCGCGCCGCCCACGGTCAGGGCGCCGCTGCCCAGCGCGCCAGCGTTGCCCAGGGTCAGGGTGCCGCCATTGAGGGTGGTGCCGGCGAGGAAGGTGTTGGCGCCGTTGAGGATCAGGTTGGCCGTGCCGTTCTTGGTCAGGCCGCCGCTGCCGCCGACCACGCCGTTCAGGGTCAGGTCAGCGCTGCCGCCGAGGTTCAGGTTGCCGGCCAGGTTCAGGGTGTTGCCCAGGGTCACCGCGGTATTGGCATCCAGGGTGGTGCCGGCGGCGGCGTTCAGGGCGCCGAGGCCCAGCGCGGTGTTCGAGCCGAGAATCAGCGAGCCGCTGTTGAGGGCGGTATCGCCCAGGTAGCCGTTGACACCGTTCAGGGTCAGGGCCGCGGCCCCGTCCTTGATCAACCCGCCGGCGCCGTTGATCACCCCGCCCAGGGTCAGGGCCTGGGTGCCGCCCAGGGTCAGGTTGCCGATGAGGTTGATGGCGTTGCCCAGGCTCAGCGCCGTGGTGGCATCCAGGGTGGTGCCCGCGCCGGCGTTGAGGGCGCCGCTGCCCAGGGCGGTGCCGGAGCCCACCAGCAGCTTGCCGCCATTGAGCGAGGTGCCGCCCGAGTAGGTGTTGGCGCTGCTCAGGGTCAGGTCCGCGCTACCGTTCTTGATCAACCCGCCGGTGCCGGACAGCCCCCCGCCCAGGGTCAGGGCATTGCTGCCGAGGGTGGTCAGGTTGGCGTTCAGGGTTACGGCGTTGGCCAGGTTCACCGCGGCGCTGCTGTCCAGGCTGGCGCTGCCACTCACGGTCAGCCCGCCGCTGCCCAGGGCATTGTCGTTGCTCACGCTGAGGGTACCGGCGCTCAGGGTGGTGGTACCGGAATAACCGCTGTTGATGCCGTTGAGGGCCAGGCTGCCAGTGCCGCTCTTGGTGAGCCCGCCGCTGCCGCTGATCAGCCCCGCCAGGGTCAGGCTGCCGGCGCCGGTGGCGATCATGCTGTTGTTGAGGCTGACCAGGTTGTTCAGGGTGATGGTGCCGGGCGTCGACAGCGTGGCCGCGCCATCGATGCTCAGCGTGCCGCTGCCGAAGGCCAGGTTGTTGCCCAGTTGCACGGAGCCGGCACTGATGCTGGTGTTGCCGCTGTAGGTGTTGGCCCCGTCGAGGCTCAACTGGCCGGCTCCGCTCTTGGTCAGGCCGCCAGTGCCGGAAATCACCCCGGCCAGGCTCAGGTCGTTGCCGCCCTGCACGGTCAGGCCGCCGGCGCCCAGGGTCACCAGGTTGCTCAGGGTCAGGCCGCCGGTACTGGCCTGCAGGATCCCGCCATTGCTGGTCAGCACCCCGCTGCCGAAGGTGCCGCTGTTATCGAACTGGGCGATGCCGCCGTTGAGGGTGGTACTGCCGCTGACCAGTGCTCCCTGCAGGGTCCAGGTACCGCTGTTGAGCGTGAGGTTGTTGAAGTTGATGTAGTTGTCGCTCGACAGCGTGCCGCTGCCGCTGGTGCCGCCGCCCGGGCCGAGGGTGTTCTGCAGGATCAGGGTGTTGGTGCCGCCCGCGCCGCCGTCGACCTTGCCGGTGGGGGCGAATGTCAGGTCGATCCCCGGCAGGCCACCGAGGCCGAGGCTGATGTTGATCCCATCGCCGACGCTGACGCTGGAACCGGTGACCGCGGTGAAGGTGTTGGTGCTGTTCACCCCCATCGACACCCCGCCCTGGATGGTGCCGGTGTTGAGGAAGGTGTTGCCGCCGCTGGAACTCTCGAAGGCGACCCGGCCTTGCAGCGTGCCGTTGTTGGTCATGTTCACCTGGGAACCGCCATACACCGCCACCACCGGCGTGTCCGCCAGGGTCACGCTGAGCAGCGACAGGCCGGTCGAGGTGATGGTGCCGTCGTTGACGATGGTGGTGGTGCCGCCGGCACCGTTGTTGATGTTCAGCGCGGCGCCGTCCAGGCTGCTCAGGTTCAGGCCGAGCAATTGCCCGGTACCGCGCATGATCCCGGTGACGGTGTTGGTGACGTTGACCACACCCGCCGCGCCGTTGCCAATAAAGGCCCCGCCGCTCAACACCGAGACCAGCCCCAGCAACGCCGGGTCGATGGTCCCGGCGTTGTTCAGGGTGATGGTGCTGCCGGTCAGGTTCAGCACCTTGCCGCCCAGGGTCGCGTTCATCTGCGCGCCGCTGTTGACGTTGACCGTCAGGCCGTCGGTGGCGCTGGAAAAGTCGTTGAGAAACAGCGGCAGGCCCGGCACCCCGGTACAGGTCACCACGCTGCCGACGGTGGAACAGGTGGCCATGGCCGAGGGGCTGACCAGGCTGAGCAACAACCCGGTAAGACCCAGGCGAACTGCCAAAGAGAGGGGGGAAAGATGATTGACGGCGTCCCTGACCTGAACTTTGTCCACGCTCAACTCCTTGCTAAGGGGCCAAGCCGTTCATCCATGAATGCGTGTACTGCTCGCTCAGCAACGTCCTGAATCGATACGCACTGACTTCGAATACCTGACCGTGGCGAAAATTGCTCCGTGC
>NZ_JACMZT010000047.1:0-42497 GCF_017349615.1 Pseudomonas sp. GW531-T4 | reverse complement strand
GGCTGAGTACCTCTGCCGGCATGCGCTGTTTCTGTAGGAGCGAGGCTTGCCCGCGATCCAGGCGCTGCGCAGTGCCTGAAGCACCGCGTCAGCATTCATCGCGAGCAAGCTTCGCTCCTATATCGGAGGAATTGGTCCACCCTTTGCACTGGCAGCCATGAACCCACTTTTCAGGAAGTTCTTCATGGCTCGTCCCGCTTATCGCCTGCTCGCCCATTCGTTGTGGGACATCGTCCCGATCCTGATGGCCCTGGCGCATTTTTCCTTCGTGCTCTGGCTGGTGCTGGCCTTTCACAGTCTGTCCTGGTGGGTGATCCTGCCGGCGGCGCTGCTGTATGCGGTCAGCCTGTCGTGGAGCATCAACAGCATCTCCCACAACCAGATCCACAACGCCTATTTCAGCCTGCCCTGGCTGAACCGCGCCTTCGACCTGCTGCTGTCGGTGACCATCGGTTTTTCCCAGACCCTGTACCGCGATATCCATAACCGCCATCACCGTGGCAACTCGGATCGGCCCGGGGCGGACGGCACCACGGTCGACCCGCTGTCGATCTACCTGCATGGCCGCAATGGCCAGCCAGACAATGTCTGGGCTTACACCTTCCTGAGTTTTTTCCGCGACGACCCCAAGGCCATCTACCAGGAAATGCAGCGCAAGCGCCCGGCGGACGCGCGTTGGGTCAAGGTGGAAATCGGCGTGACAGTGCTGGCCTATGTGGCGCTGGCGCTATACGACTGGCATGCGCTGCTGGTGCTGCTGCCGTTCTGGTACCTGGGACAGTCGCTGTCTTCGCTCAACGGCTACTACGAGCACCTGGGCGGCAACCCGGACCTGCCGATCGCCTGGGGCGTGAGTTCCTACAGCCGGCTCTACAACCTGATCTGGATGAACAACGGCTACCACGCCGAACACCACTACCGGCCGAAGATGCACTGGACCCGGGTCAAGGCCTTCCACCGCGAGATCCGCGAGCAGCAGCGGGCGGCGGGGGTGAAGGTGATCCCGCTGGCCCATGGCCTGGGCTTTCTGCTGAAACACCCGAAGCCCTGACACCCGCGCACCTGTAGCCGCTGCCGAGCCTGCGAGGCTGCGATCGACCGCGAAGCGGGCGCAGGATCTTGAGATCGCTGAAGGCCTCCGGCCTTATCGCAGCCTTCGGCAGCGGCTACAAAAGCCCTTCAGGCTTCCTCGCCCTCGGCCAGCAGGGCGATCCCGCCGATGATCACCAGCACCCCGACCCAGTGCAGCAGGCTGATCTGCTCGCCCAGGCCCAGCCAGGAGCCGAGCAACACCACCACGAACACCAGCGAACTCAGGGGGAAGGCCAGGGACAGGCTGCTGCGCCGCAGGATCAGCATCCACACGAAGAAGGCGCCGATGTAGCAGGCGATCGCCAGCAGCACTCCCGGGTTGACCGCCACCGCGGCCAGCCATTGCAGGTTGAAATCCATCTGGCCCAGCTGGTCGCCACCGACCTTGGTAGCGATCTGGCCGGCGCTTTCGAAGCCGATCAGCAGGGCCCAGAGCACCAGGGTGCCGAGGCGCCCGTGGAGCCAGCCGTGAGTCTGTGCAGTCATACCGTCTTTCCTTGTGAAGCGTTGAAGGGGGCTCAGGTGCTGGCGACGCACACCAGCATCACGCCGAGGGTGATGACCAGGGTGCCCAGCCAGCGCCGGCGGCTGACGTTCTCACCGAGGATCAGCTTGCCGGCCAGGACCACGCCGCAATAGGCCAGGGCCGCGGCCGGGAACAGCAGGCTCAGCGGCGCCCGGGACAAGGCTTCGAGCCAGACGAAAAACTCGATCACATAGGCGCCGATGCCGCACCACAACAGTGGTGCGTTGAACACCTGGCCCCAGAAGGCGTTCAGGCGAAAACCGCCTTCCAGCTCCGGCAGGCGGTCCAGGCCGAGCTTGAAACAGAGCTGGCCGATCACGTCGAGGACGATGGAAAAAGCCACCAGCAAGATAACGGTCAGGGTCACGGGAACAGCTCCTCGAACAGCGCCATCAGGGCTTCGTTGGTGGTCGCATTGCGCAGCAGGTCGGCCTCGCTCCAGCGTTCGGCCGGCGGCTGGTCGGAGCGCGCTTCCCAGCGCTTGAAGGCGTTGCTGAAGGCCGGCGCGGCGAACTCGCCACAGACGTCGATACCGAGGATGCGCTTGCGCGCCGCCAGGCTGTGCAGGGCTTGCAGCAGGTGGCTCAGGCGCATGCCGCCCTGGTCCCAGTTGGTCGCGGCGTCGGCGCTGGCCAGCACGTCCTTGTCGATGGTGATCCAGATCGCCTGGGTCGGCAGGCTGTCGATCATCTGCTCGAGGAAGGCAGGCCAGTCGAGCCCGGCCAGGTTGCGCCAGTGCAGGTGGTTTTCCTGCTGCTGGTGCCCGGCGCCGTCGCCGACCCGGCCCCAGACCTTGGAGGGCGCGTGCTGCCAGGGAAACAGCTGCAACTTGCCGCGTCGCAGCGCCTTGAGGTTGCCGCCGCGCAGCTGCGGGTTGTGCAGGTCGTCGCTGCACGGCCCGAGGGTGACGATGCGCTGGATATGCGGCAGCTGCAGGGCCCGGTTGACCCAGGAACCGCAGTGCCGGCGCGGCGCGAAGCGCACCCAGTCGGGGTGGTTGTCGAAGTGGATCAGGCTGACCGGCTGTTGCAGGTCGGCCAGGAAGGCCGGGGTCAGGTGGTGGTAGTCACCGGAGCCGACAAAGAAGATTTCCGGCTGCGGCCCACTGTGCGCGGGCCTTTGCCGCAGGCGCTCGGTGAAGTGGCGGTAGGTGCGTTCGGTGGACCAGAGCCGCAGTTTCGGGCCCAGGTCCAGCAGGTCCAGGCGTCGTGCCTGGCCGCTGCGCAGCCGGCGCTGGACAGGCTCTTGCGCGGTCAGGCTGTGGTCGAGATCGAGAATGTTCAAAGCAGGATTTACCCATGGCAGCGCCCCTCGAAAAAGCCGGCGTCACAGGTCGCAAACGCAGGCAGAGCGGGCTTTACAGGGTAAATGCAAGGGACGGGCCAGCACCTCGGCGAGGCAGGTCGGAGGTCATCGCGAGCAAGCTCGCTCCTACATGGACCCAGCGTCACCTGTAGGAGCGAGCTTGCTCGCGAAAAAAACGCATGGGCACCGCAGGCTTCAGGCGTGGACGCGGACCCAGACGCTGACCAGCACGGTGGCGGCCATCAGCCAGGCCACCGCGGCCACCGCCAGGGAGGCTTCCAGGCGCAGGCGGTCGACCATTACGTAGAGGGTTGCCAGGTACACGAAGTAGGGAATGATCGACCACATGCCGAAGACGATGGTGGTCTTCAGGTCGTCGATGGAACGGCCCTTGCCGACGATGTAGTGGGCGATCAGGGCGAAGGTCGGGAACAGCGGCACCAGGCCGGCGATGTAGTAGTTCCTGGTCTTGGCCAGGGCGGCGAGGATCACCACCACGGCGGCGCCCAGGCAGGCTTTCAGCAATAAATCCACGGTACTTCTCGCAGATGTCGGTTAGTGGCTCAGGCCGTATTTCTTGACCTTGTCGAACAGCGTGGTCTTGGCCATGCCCAGTTCCTGGCTGGCCTGGGTCAGGTTGCCGCCGCTGCGCTGCAGGGCGTCGTTGAGCAGGTTGCGCTCGAAGGCCTCGACCGCTTCGGCAAAGCCCAGGCCTTGCGCAGCGTTGCCGCTGGACTTCTTGAACGCCGGCAGGCCCAGGGCAAAACGTTCGGCGACGTTGCGCAGCTCGCGCACGTTGCCCGGCCAGTCGTGGCTCATCAGGTTCGACAGGGTCTGGTTGTCCAGCTCCGGCGCGGCGCGGTCGAAACGCAGGGACGATTGCTGCAGGAAGTGCTCGAACAACTGCAGGATGTCCTCGCGCCGTTCGCGCAGCGGCGGCAGCTCCAGGGTCACCACGTTCAGGCGGTAATACAGGTCGCTGCGGAACTGGTTGGCGCGCCCCAGCTCGTCGAGGTCGGACTTGGTCGCCGCGATCACCCGGCAATCCACCGCCACGCTCTGGTTCGAGCCCAGGCGTTCCAG
Organism: Pseudomonas sp. GW531-T4; assembly: GCF_017349615.1. NCBI lineage: Bacteria > Pseudomonadati > Pseudomonadota > Gammaproteobacteria > Pseudomonadales > Pseudomonadaceae > Pseudomonas > Pseudomonas sp. GW531-T4. The sequence continues at coordinate 38,491 of NZ_JACMZT010000047.1, read as the reverse complement.
GGTGCGCTCCTGCAACACCCGCAGCAGTTTGATTTGCAGGTTCATTGGCATGCTTTCCACTTCGTCGAGGAACAGCGTGCCTTCGTGGGCGTGCTCGATCTTGCCGATGCGCCGCTTGCCGGCGCCGGTGAAGGCGTTGGCCTCGTGGCCGAAAATCTCGCTTTCGAACAGGTTTTCCGGCAGGCCGCCGCAGTTGAGGGCGACGAACTGGTGGGTATGGCGGCGGCTGAAATCATGCAGGCAACGGGCGACCAGTTCCTTGCCGGTGCCGGTCTCGCCTTCGATCAGCACGTTGGCCGAAGTGTCGGCGACGTTGGCGATCAGTTCCCGCAGGTGCTGCATGGCCGGCGAGCGACCGATGATCCGTCCTTCGAGGGAGTCGCGCTCGGCCAGCTGGCGGCGCAGCGACGACACTTCCCGGGCCAGCCCGCGCTGCTCCAGGGCGCGCCGGGCGACCTCCACCAGGCGTTCGGGGGAGAAGGGCTTTTCCATGAAGTCATAGGCGCCTTTCTGCATGGCGCCGACGGCCATGGAGATATCGCCGTGACCGGTGATCAGCACCACCGGCAGGCTGCGGTCGCGGGCCTTGAGGCGGGTCAGCAGTTCCAGGCCGTCGATGCCCGGCAGGCGGATATCGCTGATGACGATCCCGGCGAAGTTGTCGCCGACCCGCTCCAGGGCTTCTTCGGCGCTGCCGACGCCGACGCAGGGAATGTCTTCCAGGGCCAGGGCCTGCTGGCAGCCGAGCAGGACATGGGGGTCGTCTTCGACGATCAGGACGGTAAGGTCGTTGTTCATAGCGGCTCGGCTTGTGTAGGGCTGACCAGGGGCAGGCTGAGGACGAAGGCGGTGCCGCCGTCGGCCGGGTGCTCGACGCCCAGGTTGCCACCCGTGGCGGCGGCCAGGCTGGCGGACAGGGTCAGGCCGAGGCCCAGGCCCTGTTCGCCGGGTTTGGTGGTGAAGAAGGGTTCGAACAGATGCTTGCGCGCCTCGGCGTCGATGCCGTGGCCATTGTCGCGCACCCGCAGGCGGTATTTGCCTTCGACGCTTTCGCCTTCCAGCCACAGCTCCGGCCGCGGCTGCGCCTGCATGGCGTCCAGGGCGTTGCCGATCAGGTTGACCAGGATCTGCTCCAGGCGGGTCTGGTCGATCTTGACCTGGACCTCGCTGAAGTCGCGGTGCAATTGCAGCGGCAGGTTTTCCAGGCGTGCGTTGAGCAGTTGCAGGGCAGCGTCCACGGCCTTGCCGAGGCTGGCTTCGCCCTGGTCCTCGCCACGACGGGCGAAGGAACGCAGGCTGGCGGTGATGCGGCCCATGCGGTCGATCAGTTCGTTGATGGTCTTGAGGTTGGTGCTGGCGGTGTCCAGGGCGCCGCGCTCGAGGAAACGCACGGTGTTGCCGGACAGGGTGCGCAGGGCGGCCAGCGGCTGGTTCAGTTCATGGGCGATGCTGGTGGACATCTGGCCGATGGCGGCGAGCTTGCCGGCCTGGACCAGTTCGTCCTGGGCGCGGCGCAGGGTTTCCTCGGCCTGGCGGCGCTCGCGGATCTGGCCCTTGAGCCGCTCGTTGCTGGCGCGCAGGTCGCTGGTGCGTTCGGCGATCCGCCGTTCCAGCTGGTTGTTGGCTTCCTGCAGGGCTTCGCGGGCGGCGAGGCGGGTGGCGATGACCTTGCGTCGCTCGTTCCAGGCGATCAGCAGGAAAGCCACCAGGGCGAAGGCCACGGCCACCAGGATGCCCTGGTTGATGGCTTCGCGGCGCAGGTCCTTGAGCGGGGTCAGCAGGGTGAAGTTCCAGGGCGTATCGCTCAGGGGCCGGGTCTGGGACAGGTAGCTGATTTCCTTGTCGTCGGATACCAGCTCGGTGTTGGCCGGGAAGGTCAGCTTCTCCACGCCTTCGGCCAGGCGCTCGCGGGCCAGCGGCTCCAGTTCGTTGAGGGTGAACCAGTAATATTGCAGGCTGCGCGCCAGACGCTCCTTGGTGTCGTCGCTCAGCGGGCGTACCGACCGCAGGCGCCGGGCCGGATCGCTGGAGAGGATGATGATGCCGTTCTCGTCGCTGACGAAGCCTTCCAGGCGGGCGCGTTGCCAGCGCTCTTCCAGGGCCTCCAGGCGCACCTTGACCACCGCCACGCCGATGATCTTGCCCTGTTCTTCCAGGCCGTGGGCCAGGTAGTAGCCGGGTTCGCCGTTGGTACTGCCGATGCCGTAGAAGCGCCCGGGCTGGCCGCGCACGGCATTCTGGAAATAGGCCCGGAACGACAGGTCTTCACCCAGGTAGCTGTCGACGTCGCGCCAGTTGCTGGTGGCCAGCACGCGGCCGGTGGTGTCCATCACGTAAATGGCCCGGCTGCGGCTGCGTCGGTTCAGGCCTTCGAGGTAATTGTTGACGGTCTGCCGGTGTTCCGGCGTCGGCTCGTTGAGCAGCAGCGAAACGCTGGATTCGAGTTCCAGCAGGCTGGGCAGGTAGGTGTATTTGCTGATCTCGCTTTCGACTGCGCGGGCGTGCAGTTCCAGCTGGCGTTCGCCGTTCTCGCTGAGGCTGCGGATGCCGTAGTGCTCGCTGACCCAGAAGCCGACGTAGCCCAGGCCGATCATCAGCAGGATGACCAGGGGCGGCAGGAACAGGTGACGGATCAGACGGGGTTTCACGGCGAGTGATGGCGGCGCGGCGCGATAGAGAGTGGGGTCGCATTTCATCACAGTGGTCCCGGGTGTACCAGTTGTCCGTCCATGGTGACGTCCCCGTGGTATTGCGAGCTGTAGCCGCTGCCGAAGGCTGCGATCGCCCACAAGGTGGGCGCCCGATCTTGAGATCGCTGAAGGCCTTCGGCCTTATCGCAGCCTGCGGCAGCGGCTACAGGGATTGCATGGTTTTTAGTGCTGCAGGATTTTCTCGAGGAAATGCTGCGCACGCTCGGAGCGGGCGTTGATGTCGCCGAAGAATTCCTCTTTCGGGCAGTCTTCGATGATTTTGCCGGCATCCATGAAGATCACCCGGTCCGCGACCTTGCGGGCGAAGCCCATTTCGTGGGTCACGCACATCATGGTCATGCCTTCGTGAGCCAGCTGCACCATCACGTCCAGCACTTCGTTGACCATTTCCGGGTCGAGCGCGGAAGTCGGTTCGTCGAACAGCATGACAATCGGGTCCATCGCCAGCGCGCGGGCGATCGCCACGCGCTGCTGCTGGCCACCGGACAACTGGCCCGGGTGCTTGTGGGCGTGGGCGGACAAGCCGACGCGCTCCAACAGTTGCAGACCTTTCTTGGTGGCTTCTTCCTTGCTGCGGCCCAGCACCTTGATCTGCGCGATGGTCAGGTTCTCGGTGATGGTCAGGTGCGGGAACAGCTCGAAGTGCTGGAACACCATGCCCACGCGAGAGCGCAGTTTCGGCAGGTTGGTCTTCGGGTCGGCGATGGACGTGCCGTCGACCACGATGTCACCTTTCTGGAACGGCTCCAGGGCGTTGACGCATTTGATCAGGGTGGATTTGCCGGAGCCGGACGGTCCGCACACCACGATCACTTCGCCTTTCTTGACCTCGGTGCTGCAATCGGTCAGCACCTGGAAGTCCCCATACCACTTGTTGATGTTCTTGATAGAGATCATACGGCAAACCTTTTTTGCAGACGCTTGACCAGCACCGAGGCGGCAAAGCTGATTGTGAAGTACACCAGACCGGCAACGATCAGGAACTCATTGGAGCGGCCGATGATGTCGCCGCTGGAGCGCGAAGCATTGAGGAAGTCCACCAGGCCCACGGTGTATACCAGCGAGGTGTCCTGGAACAGGATGATGCTCTGCTGCAGCAGCAGCGGGGTCATCTTGCGGAACGCCTGGGGCAGGATGATCAGGCGCATCATCTGGCCATAGCTCATGCCCAGTGCCTGGGCAGCGCCCATCTGGCCCTTGGGAATCGACTGCACGCCGGCGCGGACGATTTCGCAGAAGTACGCCGCTTCGAACATCATGAAGGCCACGATGCACGAGCCGAACGCACCGATCGGGGTGTCTTCGCCGGTGATCCAGCGCAGCACGAAGGGCACCGCCAGGTAGAACCAGGTGATCACCAGCAGCAGCGGGATGGAGCGGAAGTAGTTGACGTAGACGCCGGCGATGTTCGACAGCAGCTTGCTGTGGGACAGACGCATCAACGCCAGGATGGTGCCGAGGATGATCCCGCCGACGACGCCCAGGGCCATCAGCTTGAGGGTCATCAGCATGCCGTTCCACAGGCCGGGAATGGCCGGGACGACGCCAGTGAAATCGAATTCCATTATTTGCCCCCCACGGAGATCAGGCCGGGCACTGCGACTTTCTTCTCGACCATGCGCATCAGCAGCATCAGGCTCATGTTCAGGGTGAAGTAGATCAGCGTGGCCAGGGTGAAGGCTTCAAACAGGTTGGCCGAGAACTCGGCGGTCTGCTTGGTCTGCGCCAGCAACTCCATCAGGCCGATCAGCGAGGCCACGGAGGAGTTCTTGAAGACGTTGAGAAATTCCGAGGTAAGCGGCGGAATGATGATCCGGTAGGCCTGGGGCAGCAGCACGTTCCAGTAGATCTGCGGCAGCGAAAAGCCCATGGCGCGGGCCGCGGATTCCTGGCCGCGTGGCAGCGCCTGGATGCCGGTGCGCACCTGTTCGCAGACGCGGGCGGCGGTGAACAGGCCCAGGCACACGACGACGCTCAGGTAGGCCGAGGTGGTCGGGTTGAGGTCCTGCTTGTACCAGTCCTGCAGGTTTTGCGGCAGCAGGTCCGGTACCAGGAAGTACCAGATGAACAGCTGAACCAGCAGCGGTACGTTACGGAAGATCTCCACGTAGACGGTGGCGATGCCCGACACCAGGCGGTTCGGCACGGTCCGCATGACGCCCAGGATCGAGCCCAGCAGCAGCGCGACGATCCAGGCCACCACGGCAATGGCGATGGTCCAGCCCAGGCCCGCGATGAACCAGTCGAGATAGGTCTCGCTGCCCACGCCGGTGGACTTGAAGAACACGCCCCAGTCCCAGTTGTAATTCATTAGGGTCTCCCCTCTGATCGATCGATGTACAAGCACCCGCTTGGGGAAATCCGTTCCCGCCTGGATGACGCCCAGGCACACGCGATCGGCTCGACAACCACCGGTTCGAGTGTTTCCAAAAAAAGCCAGCAGGTAGTGACAGTCTCCTGAAAGGGCCGGGCCCTTTCAGGAGACAAGGTTAGTCAGGAATCAGGACTTTTTATCGTCAGCCGCTTTGTCGGTCGGGTTGGCGATCAGGGCCTTGAGCTCGTCGCTCATCGGGAACATCAGGTTCAGGCCTTTTGGTGGAATCGGCGACTGGAACCATTTGTCGTAGATCTTGTTGATCTCGCCCGACTTGTAGGTCGCGATGATGGCGTCGTCCACGGCCTTCTTGAACGGTGCGTCGCCCTTGCGGACCATGCAGCCGTAGATTTCGTAGGATTGCGCGGTACCGGTCACGGCCCAGTCGGTCGGTTTGCGAGCCTTGGCCATTTCACCGGCCAGCAGTGCGTCGTCCATCATGAAGGCGACGGCGCGGCCGCCTTCGAGCATGTTGAAGGACTCGCCGTGGTCCTTGGCGGAAATCACGTTCATGCCCATCTGTTTGTCGGCGTTCATCGCCTTGAGGATGCGCTCGGACGTGGTGCCGGCGGTGGTCACGACGTTCTTGCCTTTAAGGTCCGGGAAGTCCTTGTAAGGCGAATCTTTCTTGGACAGCAGGCGGGTGCCGATCTCGAAGATGCCGACGGAGAAGTCGACCTGCTGCTGGCGCTCGACGTTGTTGGTGGTGGAACCGCACTCGACGTCCACGGTGCCGTTCTGCACCAGCGGGATACGGGTCTGCGAGGTAACCAGGTTGTATTTGACCTTGAGATCCGGCATGTCGAGGTCTTTTTTCAGGGCTTCGACGATTTTCAGCTGGATGTCGTGGGAGTAGCCGACTGGAACGCCGGATGCATCCGCGATGTAGGAGAACGGAATGGAAGCGTCGCGATGTCCGAGGGTGATGGTGCCGGAGTCTTTGATTTTCTTCAGCGTGCCGGTGAGTTCGGCGGCGACCACTGGAGTGCTAATCAGAGCAGCAGCAATGGCTGCGCCCAACAGATGGGGAACGATGCGCATCAATATTTCCTCGACATTTGTTTTTTTTATGAAGCCAGTTCGACGGCTCTCTTATACAGCGAATGCCTTGACGGCTCCTGATGTGTGTTGGCGCATCAGGCATTCGTCGGAGAGTGTAGAGCATGAGTCGTGCCAGGCCAGCTGATCCGTATCAAGGCCTTGATTTGAAAGGCTATTAAATATTTATGGCGAATATTGTCGACGGTCTTTATCCGGTTATCCGAATCGACCCGAAAGTCGCGTTCGGAAAACCGAATGTCCAGCAAAGCCGGGCCTACCCCCTGTAGGAGCGAGCTTGCTCGCGATAGCGATCCGACTGTCGACACCTATGTCGAATGTCACGCAGTCATCGCGAGCAAGCTCGCTCCTACATAAAGCGGTGGCCATGAAAAAGCCCCCGGGCCGTGCGGCGCGGGGGCTTCTTTATAGAAGGGGCGATCAGGCGGCTTCGATCTTTGCCCGATTCTGCTCGACCTTCTGCAGGTAGTGCTGCAGTTTTTCCTGCTCGGCCGGTGTGGTGAACAGGCCCAGCTTGCTGCGGCGCCAGAGGATGTCCTGGGCATTGACCGCCCATTCTTCGCTGCACAGGTAATCGACTTCACGGGTGTACAGGCCGCCGCCCAGGTGTTCGCCCAGGTCGTTCAGGCTGTGCACGCCTTCCAGCAGGCGCCAGGTGCGGCTGCCGTAGCTGGTGGCCCAGCGGCGGGCGATTTCGCTGGGCACCCAGTCGAACTTCTGGCGAATTGCTTCGGCCAGCGCCTGCGGCGTGGTCATGCCTTCGCCGCCGGGCAGGGTCGAGTGGGCGGTCCAGCTCGGCTTGATGTGCTTGAAGAACGGCGTCAGCTGGGCCATGGCCGATTCGGCCAGCTTGCGGTAGGTGGTCAGCTTGCCGCCGAACACCGACAGCAGTGGCGCTTCGTCGGCATTGCCGGACAGCGCCAGGGTGTAGTCGCGGGTCACGGCCGACGGGTTGTCGGACTCGTCGTTGCACAGCGGGCGCACGCCGGAGTAGGTGTGCACGATGTCCTGGCGGCTCAGCTGCTTCTTGAAGTGGGCATTGACCACTTTCAGGATGTAGTCGGTTTCGCCTTCGGTAATCGCCACTTTCGCCGGATCGCCGGTGTACTCGCGGTCGGTGGTGCCGATCAGGGTGAAGTGGTTCAGGTACGGAATGGTGAAGACGATGCGCTGGTCTTCATTCTGCAGGATGTGCGCATGTTCGCCTTCGTACAGCTTCGGCACGATCAGGTGGCTGCCCTGGATCAGGCGGATGCCGTACGGCGAATCCAGTTTCAGGTCGTCCTTGATGAACTTGGCGACCCATGGGCCGGCGGCGTTCACCAGGGCCTTGGCTTGAATCGAGAACAGGCTGCCGTCGGCGCGCTCCAGGTGCAGGTGCCACATGCCCTTGCCGCGGCGGGCGCTGATGCAACGGGTCTGGGTGTGCACGTGGGCGCCTTTTTCGCGGGCGGCCATGGCGTTCAATACCACCAGGCGCGCGTCGTCTACCCAGCAGTCGGAGTATTCGAAGCCTTTGGTGATCTCGGCTTTCAACGGGCTGTCGGGACCGAACTTGAGGCTCTTGGAACCGGCGAGTTTTTCCCGCTTGCCCAGGTGGTCATAAAGGAACAGGCCGGCACGGATCATCCAGGCCGGACGCAGGTGCGGGCGGTGCGGCAGGACGAAACGCATCGGCTTGACGATATGCGGGGCCTTGGCCAGCAGCACTTCGCGTTCGGCCAGGGCTTCGCGCACCAGACGGAATTCATAATGTTCGAGGTAGCGCAGGCCGCCGTGGATCAGCTTGCTGCTGGCCGAGGAGGTATGGCTGGCGAGGTCGTCTTTTTCGCAAAGGAACACGGACAAGCCACGCCCGGCGGCATCGGCGGCGATACCGACGCCATTGATTCCACCGCCGATCACGGCAATGTCATAAATCTCGGCGAGAGGGGGCGCGGGCAAGGTGGAAGTGGGCATCGGCTGGCCTCGTGTTCTTCTGATATTTGAAATCGAACATTAATGTTCATTTACGAAAATACTAGCGCAGAAACACGTCGACAGCCAGTGGACTTCGATTGAAAAAACTCATCGAAAGGCGGGCAAAGGAAAATTTACGAACATTGTCGGACGCAAGGCAGGTGAGGCCGGGGAGCGCGATATGTAGTCGCTGCCGAGCCCCGACGAGGCTGCGGCTACAGGGAATAGGTTCCGGCAGGTGTAGCCGCGGTCGAGCACCAACGAGGTTGCGCTCGATCTGGGCGGCACTCCGACGCAGCGGGCGCCAAACCGGACGACACCATCGATCCGACATATCGCGTCGCCTGGTTTTACGGGGCTGCGCCCCGATCGCAGCCTCGCCAGGGCTCGGCAGCGGCTACGGGAGAGGGGTCAGACGACTTCCAGGCGAATCTTGTGTTGCTGCAGCAATTGGGTCAGCGCCGGAACCGGCTGCTGGTCGGTGACCAGGCAATCGATCAGGCTGATGGGGCCGAGGCGGATCATGGCATTGCGCCCGAACTTGCTGGAGTCGGCGGCCAGGATCACCTGGCGGGCATTGGCGATGATCGCCTGGGACACCCGTACTTCCTGGTAGTCGAAGTCCAGCAGGCTGCCGTCTTCGTCGATACCGCTGATGCCGACCAGGGCGAAATCGACCTTGAACTGGTTGATGAAATCGACGCTGGCCTGGCCGACCACGCCGCCATCGCGACGCACATTGCCACCGGTCAGCAGCACGTCGAAATCGTCCTTGGCGCTGAGCATGGAAGCCACGTGCAGGTTGTTGGTGATGATCTTCAGGTGGCTGTGATTGAGCAGCGCCCGGGCAATGGATTCGGTGGTGGTACCGATGTTGATGAACAGCGAGGCGTGATCGGGGATCTGCGCGGCGATGGCTTCGCCGATGCGTTGTTTCTCATCGCGCATCTGATCGGCGCGCATGGCGTAGGCGGTGTTTTCGACACTGGAGTCGTAGGCTGCGCCGCCATGGTAGCGACGCAACAGGTTCACTTCCGCCAACTGGTTGATATCGCGGCGGATGGTTTGCGGTGTAACGACGAACAGCTGGGCCATTTCCTCGATGCTGACATAGCCGCGTTCGCGGACCAGCTCGAGGATTTGCTGCTGACGGGGAGGCAGATTCATGGGGCTTCCTTTGGGCTGCCGTGCAAAATTTGCCCATGATGCCGCAGGAATCCGCTCCCGACCAGTTACAACCCGATACGAATCCGCGACTTGGCTTATTCAGCGCCTTCGTGCGGTTCCCAGTCGCGGGTACGGCTGACGGCTTTTTTCCAGCCGGCGTAGAGCTTTTCCTTCTCGGTTTCGGCCAGCTGTGGTTCGAACTCGCGCTCGATCACCGCCTTGCCGCGCAACTCTTCCAGGCTGCCCCAGAAACCGCAGGCCAGGCCAGCCAGGTAGGCCGCGCCCAGGGCCGTGGTTTCGCGCATTTGCGGGCGCTCGACCTGGGTGCCGAGGATGTCGGCCTGGAACTGCATGAGGAAGTTGTTGGCCACTGCGCCACCATCCACGCGCAGGGCCTTGAGGCGTTCGCCGGAGTCCTGCTGCATGGCGTCGAGGACGTCGCGGGTCTGGTAGGCGATCGACTCCAGCGCGGCGCGGATGATGTGGTCCACGCGCACGCCACGGGTCAGGCCGAACAGCGCGCCACGGGCGTAGGGGTCCCAGTACGGAGCGCCCAGGCCGGTGAAGGCCGGGACCAGGTACACGCCGTTGCTGTCCTTGACCTTGCTGGCGAAGTATTCGGTGTCGTGGGCATCGTTGATGATCTTCAGCTCGTCGCGCAGCCACTGCACGGTGGAGCCGCCGTTGAACACCGCGCCTTCCAGGGCGTAAGCCACTTCGCCGCGGGGGCCGCAGGCGATGGTGGTGAGCATGCCGTGCTTGGACTTGACCGCCTTGTCGCCGGTATTCATCAGCAGGAAGCAGCCAGTGCCATAGGTGTTCTTCGCCTGGCCCGGCTCGACGCACATCTGGCCGAACAGCGCGGCCTGCTGGTCGCCGGCGATCCCGCCGATGGCGATGCCGCTTTTGGTACGGCCGTAGATTTCCGAGGACGACTTCACTTCCGGCAGCATTTCCCGCGGGATATCCAGCACTTCCAGCATCTTCGCATCCCACTCCAGGGTGTGGATGTTGAAGAGCATGGTGCGCGAGGCGTTGGTGTAGTCGGTGACGTGGGTCTTGCCGCCGGTGAATTTCCAGATCAGCCAACTGTCGACGGTGCCGAACAGCAGTTCACCGTTGCGCGCGCGTTCGCGGCTGCCTTCGACGTTGTCGAGGATCCACTTCAGCTTGGTGCCGGAGAAATACGGGTCGGTGACCAGGCCGGTGGTATCGCGGATGTACTCTTCCAGGCCGTCACGCTTGAGCTGCTGGCAGATCTCGGTACTGCGGCGGCACTGCCAGACGATGGCGTTGTAGATCGGCCGGCCGGTGGTCTTGTCCCAGACCACGGTGGTTTCGCGCTGGTTGGTGATGCCGATGGCGGCTACCTGGTCATGGTGCAGGCCGGCTTGCGCCAGGGCCTCGACCATCACTGCGCTCTGGGTGGCGAAGATTTCCATCGGGTCGTGTTCGACCCAGCCGGCTTGCGGGTAATGCTGGACGAATTCGCGCTGGGCGGTGCACACGACGTTGGCGTCGCGATCGAAAATGATCGCGCGGGAGCTGGTCGTACCCTGATCGAGGGCAATGATGTAGTTCTTATTCTGAATGTCGGTCATGTCGATTGCCTTGGACAAAAATAAGGAAGTGGGCAAGAGGCGCAGGTCAGGGTTGGGCAGGACCTTGCGCCACCGGTTTCAAGAAGTTCTTACTTTGCCGTCAATGGCTTTTTCGGCATCCGTTGGAGCAGGGGCGACGGTTGGCAGGTGACGGGCAATCAACCCGCGGTAGGCCACGGCGCCGAGGCAGGCACCGATAATCGGCGCGAAGATCGGTACCAGGAAGTACGGAATATCGCGGCCGCCGGTGAAGGAAACCTCGCCCCAACCCATGAAGAATGTCATCAGTTTAGGGCCAAAATCCCGCGCCGGGTTCATCGCGAAACCGGTCAGCGGACCCATGGCGCTGCCGATCACGGCAATCAGCAGGCCGATCAGCAGCGGCGCCATCGGGCCGCGTGGCAAGCCGTTGTTGTCATCGGTCAGGGACATGATCACGCCCATCAGGATCGCGGTAATCACCACTTCGACCAGGAACGCCTGGGCGGTGGACAGCGCCGGGTTGGGATAGGTGGAGAATACCGACGCCAGTTCAAGGCTGGCCTGGGAGCCGCGGACCATCTGGTGGGCTTGTTCGTAATCGAAGAACAGGTTGCTGTACAGCGTGTAGACCAGCAGCGCCGCGCAGAAGGCGCCGGCGATCTGGGAGAAGATGTAGAACGGCAGTTTGCGCTTTTCGAAGTCGGCAAAGATGCACAGGGCGATGCTGACTGCGGGGTTGAGGTGCGCGCCGGAAACGCCGGCGGTGAGGTAGATCGCCATGCTCACGCCGATCCCCCAGATGATGCTGATTTCCCACAGGCCAAAGCTGGCACCCGCGACCTTGAGCGCGGCGACGCAACCGGTGCCGAAGAAGATCAACAAGGCTGTACCCAGGAATTCGGCCATGCACTGGCCGGAGAGCGACGGTTGTTGTAACGCAGTTGTCATGGAAAACCTCGGTTTTTGTTGTTGTCTGGCGCTGGCGTGAAGCGCTGAGCGCGATTTTCACCGTCGGCAGGATCCCCATCCTGGGCGCGGCTTACTGCTGGTTACGGCTGCTGGATCTACAACATGATATTCGCAAACGAAAAAATATAGACAAGAAACATTACTGTCAAAGGTCGAAAGTGAACCATTGGTCATTTTATAACTATCAGTTGTGTGAATGATCTTGCGGGAAGCGCGCGGGTTTTGTGCAAAAGGCGCGGCCAGCCTGGTGCCGGCGGTTGCCTGGGTTAGGGGATGGGCCTTGGAATAGAGCCTTTTGCTGGCGGATATCCTAGAATCGCCGGCACTGTTTCTGTTCTTTTCCCTGCCTATGGAGTTGCCATGACCCCTGCACTGGATCTGCTGAAAAAAGTTCGCGCCGAACATCGGGTGCACAGTTATGAACACGACCCGAAGGCGGCCTCCTATGGTCTGGAGGCGGCGGAAAAGCTCAGCCTCGATCCGGCGCAGGTGTTCAAGACGCTGTTGGCCAGTAGTGAAAAGGGCGAATTGCTGGTGGCCGTGGTGCCGGTCGTCGGAAGCCTCGATCTCAAGGCCCTGGCACACGCCGCCGGGGTGAAAAAAACCGAGATGGCCGACCCGGCTGCCGCGCAGCGCGCCACCGGTTACCTGCTGGGCGGGATCAGCCCGCTGGGGCAGAAAAAGCGCCTGCGCACCTTTATCGACAACAGTGCACAACCCTTTGCCAGCATCTTCGTCAGCGCCGGCCGGCGCGGGCTTGAGGTCGAACTCGCGGCCGCCGTGCTGGCCGAGCACACCCAGGCGACATTCGCCGATATCGGTCGCGACTGACTCGGCGTGCAGCCTGAGGTTTCAGTGTTGGTCGGGAAGGGAAGCGTTGAGGGGCATAACGACACAGGAGCCGGCGAACCGGCTCCTGCGGGATTGTCAGTGGGCGCCGCTGTAGCGACGAACGCCCGATTCAGACTGTGGCAGCTGCGCCGCGGTGCTGCCGGAGGCCTGGAACAGCACCAGGTGTTCGGCGGCCACGCGGATTCCCACATCAGCACCGACCTGGTGATCGGCGTGGCTTGGGAAGATCGACTCGAGCTGGCTGCCGGTCGGCAGTTGCAGGCGGTACAGGGTCGAGGCGCCCTGGAAGCTCTTGCCGACGATCCGCGCCTTGAGGGCGCTGTCCGGTGCATAAACGATATCGTCTGGGCGTAGCAGCACATCCACCGCGCCGCCGGGTGGCCAGGTGTAGGCACGGTTGCCGCGCAGTACGCCGAGTTCGGTCTGCACCGATTCCGGGCTGTCCAGCTGGCCACGGATGAAATAGCCCTGGCCGATAAAGCTCGCCACGAACGGCGTCAGCGGTTCGTGATAGAGGTTGTACGGCGTGTCCCATTGCTCCAGGCGGCCTTCCTTGAACACCCCGACGTGATCGCTGACGGCGAAGGCTTCTTCCTGGTCGTGGGTCACCAGGATCGCACTGGTGCCCCGCGCCTTGAGGATGTCGCGCACTTCGTGGCTGAGCTTGCGCCGCAGTTCGCCATCGAGGTTGGAGAAGGGCTCGTCGAGCAGCAGCAACTGCGGTTCCGGCGCCAGCGCCCGGGCCAGTGCGACGCGTTGTTGCTGGCCGCCGGACAGCTCATGGGGGAAGCGCTTGCCGAGGTTCTTCAGGTTGACCAGTTCCAGCAGCTCCTCGACCACCCGGTTCTTCTGCGGGTGCTTGCGGATGCCGAAGGCAATGTTGTCCGCCACGCTCAGGTGCGGGAACAGGGCGTAGTCCTGGAACACCATGCCGATCCGGCGGCGCTCCGGCGCCAGGGTGAAGCCGGCGCTGGAGATGGTTTCGCCGGCCAGCTGGATTTCACCTTCGTGCACCGGCTCGAAACCGGCAATCGCGCGCAGGGTGGTGGTCTTGCCGCAGCCGGAGGAGCCGAGCAGGCAACCGATATCGCCGGCGTTGAGGTGCAGGTTGAGGTTCTGCACGACCCGTTGGTCCTGGTAGCCGCAGGCGAGATTGCGCAGGTTAAGCAGTAATGGCTGGCTCATGCGTGGTGGTACGCCGGCTCGACCAGAAACTCGAGCAGGGCCTTTTGTGCGTGGAGACGGTTTTCTGCCTGGTCCCATGCCACGGAACGCGGATCGTCCAGCAGGTCGAGGCTGATTTCTTCGCCACGGTGGGCAGGCAGGCAGTGCATGAACAGCACGTCTGCGGCGGCCAGGTCGAGCAGCGCGCGATTGACCTGGAACGGTGCGAACAACTTGAGGCGCTCGGCGGTTTCTTCTTCCTGGCCCATGGAGGTCCAGACGTCGGTGCTTACCAGATGGGCGCCGATCACCGCGTCTTTCGGATCGCGCACGATGCTCACCCGATCGCCGGCCTGGGCGACGAATTCAGGGTTGGGGTCGTAGCCTTCGGGGCAGGCGATGCGCAGTTGGAAGTCGAACTGGATCGCCGCTTCTATATAGCTGTTGCACATGTTGTTGCCGTCGCCGATCCAGGCCACGGTCTTGCCCTGGATCGAGCCGCGGTGTTCGAGGAAGGTTTGCATGTCGGCCAGCAACTGGCACGGGTGCAGGTCGTCGGACAGGCCGTTGATCACCGGTACGCGGGAGTTGGCCGCAAACTCGGTCAGGGTGCGGTGGGCAAAGGTACGGATCATCACCGCGTCGAGCATGCGCGACATGACGATGGCGCAGTCGCTGATCGGCTCGCCGCGACCCAGCTGGGTGTCGCGCGGGGACAGGAAGATTGCCTGGCCGCCGAGCTGGATCATGCCGGCTTCGAAAGACAGGCGGGTGCGGGTAGACGACTTCTCGAAAATCATCCCGAGAACGCGGTTTTTCAGAGGCTCGAAGAGTACGCCGCGATTACGCAGGTCCTTCAGCTCGATGCCTCGACGAATCACGCTGACCAGCTCTTCGGGCGTGCAATCCATCAGGGAGAGAAAGTGCCTTGCGCTCATCATTAACTACCTTTTTGCAACAGACCGCAGATACTCAAAGCCTTGTTTTATCGAGAAACGGGCGAGACCTGCGGCGAAAGCCGCACGGGGCGACGAAATAGGGGAAGGCGCGATCTTATAATTAAATGTCGCGTCTTACCAATAGCAGGCTTGGTTTCTAAGGCTTTCACCACGTGCAGCGAGTGGCCAGGGTCAAAAAAACGGGCCATTCGTGACGTTTTCCAGCGTGTTCAGGTGGGCCCAGTCGGATGTGGAGTCGATCCACTTTGCGTAGGTCCGCAGCAGCATTTGTACACTGCGTCTCGACCGCTTTGCAACGCGACGCGTGGCCCATGCCGCTATCAGGCATCTGGCTGGCGCGGGCTGGTTTTTTCTCTGCTCGGCTCCTGGGTACTTTGAGCGTGGCGGGAAATGGAACGGCTCGCGGCAGGGGATATCGGCCAGAAATATTTCCTAAGGTGAAGGGCTGGGGTTATAAATGCGCACCGGCAACAGGGAAGTGCTTGGAATGGACTCGAAAGAACAGCAACTGAAGACACTGTTGGGGTTGACGACGCGAACCCTGACCGACCTGACGGCATCGATCACCTCGATGTCCTTCGAGTTGCTGCGCAGCGAAGACAGCACGACGCGCAACGCCGCGCGACAGATGATCGATCGCATGATGACCATCAGCAGCCATCTCGATGAGCACTGGCGATTGCTCGCCGAATTCAGCGGGCAGGGCAGCGAAGCACCGTTGGACGGCATGCTGCCGATCGCCCGGCAGGACGACCCTCCGAGGCTGCCCTCCAACTGAACCATCGGCTGGCTTGATGCTTGCCGATTCACAAGATGAACGTCCCTGGCGCTGATGTCGGTCTGGCACCATAGTTTTGTTCCCGCGGCCTGACGCTGGCCGCCCCGAATAAAATAGAGACTGGCCATGACCAAGACTCTCCATCACCGTGCCTGCCACCTGTGTGAAGCCATCTGTGGCTTGACCATCGAAACCACCGAAGTCGACGGCACCGGTCCGCAGATCACCTCGATCAAGGGCGATGCCCAGGACAGTTTCAGCCGCGGCCATATCTGCCCCAAGGCAGTGGCGCTGCAGGACATCCAGAACGACCCGGATCGACTGCGTCAGCCCATGCGCAGGGTCGGCAGCGATTGGCAGGCGATCGAGTGGAAGGAGGCCTTCAACCTGGTGGCCGAGCGCCTGGCGGCGATCCAGGAGCGGCACGGCAATAATGCGGTGGCGGTCTATCAGGGCAATCCCAGCGTGCACAACTATGGGTTGATGACCCACAGCAACTATTTCCTCGGCCTGCTGAAAACCCAGAACCGCTTTTCCGCCACCTCGGTGGACCAATTACCGCAGCACTTGAGCAGTTACCTGATGTACGGCCACGGGCTGTTACTGCCGATCCCGGATATCGATAACACCGACTTCATGCTGATCCTGGGCGGCAATCCGCTGGCGTCCAACGGCAGCATCATGACCGTGCCGGATGTGGAGAAGCGCCTGAAGGCGATCCAGGCGCGTGGCGGCAAAGTGGTGGTGGTCGACCCGCGGCGTAGCGAGACGGCAGCCATGGCCGACCAGCATGTGTTTGTCCGTCCTGGCGGGGATGTGGCGCTGCTGTTCGGCATGCTGCAGACGATCTTCGCGGAAGGGCTGACGCGTGACAGCCATCTGCCGGTGGATGGCCTGGCCGAGGTGCGTGAGGCCATTTCCCGTTTCAGTGCCGAAGCCATGAGCCCTTTGTGTTCGGTGCCGGCGCAGCAGATCCGCCAGTTGGCGCGGGACTTCGCCGCAGCGGACAGGGCGGTGTGTTATGGCCGGATGGGCGTGTCCACCCAGTCGTTCGGCACCCTCTGTCATTGGCTGGTGCAACTGCTCAACCTGGTGACCGGCAACCTGGACCGGGTCGGCGGCGCCCTGTGCACCGAGCCGGCGGTGGATCTGGTGGCGGCGACTTCGGGTGGGCACTTCAATGCCTGGCAAAGCCGGGTTTCCGGACGCCCTGAATACGGCGGCGAGTTGCCGGTCTCGGCCCTGGCCGAGGAGATACTGACCAAAGGGGAGGGGCAGGTGCGGGCGCTGATCACGGTGGCGGGCAATCCGGTGCTCTCCACCCCCAACGGACGGCAGCTGGAGCAAGCGCTGGATGGCCTGGAGTTCATGGTCAGCATCGATCTGTATATCAACGAAACCACCCGTTACGCGGATCTGATCCTGCCATCGACTTCGGCCCTGGAGAACGATCACTACGACACCACGTTCAATATGTTCGCGGTGCGCAATGTCAGCCGCTTCAACCAGGCGATCCTGCCCAAGCCGGAAGGGGCATTGCATGACTGGGAAATCTTCGTTGGCCTGGCCAGGGCCTTCGCCGGGCGGACCGGCAAGGAGCTCAAGCCGACCGTGCCGCCAGCGCAGATGATCGATAGAGGGCTGCGAGCGGGACGGTACGGCGAGACGTCCGAGTTCAATCTGTCGCTGGCGACGCTGGCCGACTATCCCCACGGAATCGACCTGGGGCCGCTCAAGCCCAATCTGGCGGCGCGCCTGAAAACCGAGAGCCGCCGGGTGCAGGCCGCTCCCGCGGCGATCATGGCGGACCTCAAGCGCTTTGCCGCGTTGCAGGCGCCGGCGGCCGATGAGTTGGTGATGATCGGCCGGCGCCATGTGCGCAGCAATAATTCGTGGATGCACAACTACCATCGGTTGGTGAAGGGCAAGCCTCGGCACCAGTTGCTGATGAATCCCGATGATCTGGCCCGGAGGGGGCTGGCTGACGGGCAGCGCGTGCGGGTCAGTTCGCGGGTCGGGGCGATCGAGGTGGAAGTCCTGGCCAGCAGCGAGATGATGCCCGGGGTGGTCAGCCTGCCCCATGGCTGGGGGCACGGTCGGCCGGGCGTACAGATGAGCATCGCGATGGCGCAACCGGGGTCGAGTGCCAATGACCTGACCGATGAGCGTCAGCTGGACGAGCTATCGGGCAATGCGGCGCTCAATGGCGTGCCGGTGACGGTGGAGGCGGCCTGAGGAGTCTGTCGGAGAGGCCGAGCATGGCGCTCGGCTTTCCGTTACAATGCGCCACCGTGTCGACAACAGAGTCGGAAAGTTCAGCCGAGGTGCTCCATGGATATCATCGAAACTATTAAAGAGCAGATTGCCAACAACACCATTCTGCTTTACATGAAAGGCTCGCCGAATGCCCCGCAGTGTGGCTTCTCCGCGAAAGCCGCTCAGGCCGTGATGGGTTGTGGTGAGAAGTTCGCTTACGTGGACATCCTGCAGAACCCGGAAATCCGCGCCAACCTGCCTAAATACGCCAACTGGCCTACTTTCCCGCAACTGTGGGTAGCCGGTGAACTGGTCGGCGGCAGCGACATCATGGCCGAGATGTTCGCCAATGGTGAGTTGCAGACCCTGATCAAGGCCGCCGCTGAAAAAGCTGCCGCCAAGACCGAAGCCTGATTTGCCCCTTGCAGGAGCGACACGTTCGCTCCTGCAAGTTGTGTGGATTTGTCCACGCAATAAAAAGCCCCGCCCTCGGAGAGGCGGGGCTTTTTTATGGGCTGAACCTTGAGAGAAGTTACTCGTCGCCCATCTGCGATTGCAGGTAGTTTTCCAGGCCGACTTTATCGATCAGGCCCAGTTGGGTTTCCAGCCAGTCGATATGTTCTTCTTCCGATTCCAGGATGTCTTCCAGCAGTTCGCGGCTACCGAAGTCGCCAACCGATTCGCAATGGGCGATGGCGGCTTTCAGGTCGGCGTGGCCGGTGCGCTCGATGCGCAGGTCGCATTCGAGCATTTCCTTGGTGTGTTCGCCGATGTGCAGTTTGCCCAGGTCCTGGACGTTCGGCAGGCCTTCGAGGAAGAGGATGCGCTTGATCAGCTTGTCCGCATGCTTCATCTCGTCGATGGACTCGTGGTATTCGTGCTTGCCCAGCTTGTTCAGGCCCCAGTCTTCATACATGCGCGCATGCAGGAAGTACTGATTGATCGCGACCAGTTCATTGGCAAGGATCTTGTTGAGATGCTGGATGACTGTGATGTCGCCTTTCATGATGGGGTCCTGCCCTGTAATTAGCGGTATATAAGGCAGAGTCTGAGCCGCACGATGATTAGTGTCAAACCTAAGTTATTGAATAATATATGAAAATTAATCGGAATAAGAATGTTTGTGTTCCGCGTTATGACGCTAAGCGATTGAATTACAGGCATAAAAAAGCCGGACATGAAGTCCGGCTCTTTTAAATGGCGTTAATTACGCAACATTAAATTCTACTGGGTAAGGAATCGCTGGCTGGCTGCTTTGCAGTTCGGTCAGGGTTTCACGTACCACCTGCTTGGCGAGGCAGGCGCATTTGCCACATTGACCGGCAACGCCTGTTGCTTGGCGTACTTCACGATAGCTGCAGCAACCGTCGTAGATTGCATCGCGGATTTGTCCGTCGGTGACGCCAGTGCAGAGGCAGACATACATAAGGTGAGAACCGTCGCTGGTTATGGCTCAATGCGACGGATCTTAATGTTAACGAGAATGATTGTCAAAGTGGTTTCCTGGAGCTTTTTGCCAGATGCGTGACTGGCAGACGAACGGTTTTTTCTACCACGGCCGATGAGCTATCCAGCAGGGCGGCTTTTTTGCTGCCTGAACCCGGGGGATGGAAAAACCACTAAGGACAGCTCAAAAACGCGGTGTATGATGTGCGGTCCTTACGAAGCGGGATCGAGTCACAGGGTTGTCGCTTGACGGCGGCACACTAGACTGGGTCCCATTCTTCATTCGATCACACCAGGAGATATCCAATGAGCGTACTCGTAGGCAAACAAGCCCCTGACTTCACCGTTCCCGCCGTTCTCGGCAATGGCGAAATCGTCGACAGCTTCACCCTGTCCTCGGCCATCAAAGGCAAATACGGCCTGGTGTTCTTCTACCCGCTGGACTTCACCTTCGTCTGCCCGTCCGAGCTGATCGCCCTGGACCACCGCATGGCTGACTTCAAGGCACGCAACGTTGAAGTGATCGCTGTTTCGATCGACTCGCACTTCACCCACAACGCCTGGCGCAACACCCCGATCAATGCCGGCGGCATCGGTCAGGTTCAGTACATCATGGCTGCTGACATGAAGCACGACATCGCCAAGGCCTACGACGTTGAGTCCGAAGGCGGCGTGGCTTTCCGTGGCGCATTCCTGATCGACGACAAAGGTGTCGTTCGTTCGCAGATCGTCAACGACCTGCCGCTGGGCCGTAACATGGAAGAGCTGATCCGTCTGGTCGACGCTCTGCAGTTCCACGAAGAGCACGGCGAAGTCTGCCCAGCCAACTGGAAGAAGGGCGACAAGGGTATGACTGCTTCGCCAGAAGGCGTTGCCGCTTACCTGAGCGAGAACGCCGGCAAGCTGTAAGCCGCGCTTCACGCATAAAAAAACCGGCCTCAGGGCCGGTTTTTTTATGCGCGGTCGATCAGCGACGGTATCAGTCGTTGAAGTCTTCCCAGCCGCCCATTTCCTTCCAGCGATTGACGATGCCGCAGAACAGGTCGGCAGTCTTCTCGGTGTCGTAGCGGGCGGAGTGCGCCTCACGGCCATCGAAGTCGATGTCGGCAGCCTGGCACGCCTTGGCCAGCACGGTTTGGCCATAAGCCAGGCCGGCAAGCGTCGCGGTGTCGAAGCTGGAGAACGGATGAAACGGGTTGCGCTTCATGTCCAGGCGCGCGACAGCCGCGTTGAGGAAGCCCAGGTCGAAGCTGCTGTTGTGCCCGACCAGGATCGCGCGTTTGCAACCGTTGGCCTTCAGCGCCTTGCGCACGCTGCGGAAGATATCGTTCAGCGCGGTTTCTTCACTGACGGCCATACGCAGCGGATGGTCGAGCTTGATCCCGGTGAACTCCAGCGCCGCGGCTTCGATGTTGGCGCCTTCGAAAGGCTCTACGCGGAAAAACAGGGTGTGCTCGGGGAACACGAAGCCTTTTTCGTCCATGCCGATGATGGTCGCGGCAATTTCCAGCAAGGCGTCGGTGGCCGAGTTGAAACCACCGGTTTCAACGTCGACGACTACCGGCAGGTAACCGCGAAAGCGTGCCGCCATTGGATGACGCGAGCCACCACCGTTGTGACCGTCCTGCTCGTCGTCGAAATGGTCTTCACTCACGCGTGTTCCTCCAGCAGGCGCCAGCGCAGTTTTTCACCGGCGCGCAGCGGGATGACGGTCAGCTCGCCGAAAGGCAGGCTGGCAGGGGCGGTCCATTCTTCACGAACCAGGGTGATGCGATCGGTGTTGGCCGGCAGGCCGTAGAAGCGCGGGCCGTTGAGGCTGGCGAAGGCTTCCAGCTTGTCCAGCGCATTGCGCTGTTCGAAGGCCTCGGCGTACAGCTCGATCGCGGCATAGGCGGTGTAGCAGCCGGCACAGCCGCAGGCCGCTTCTTTGGCGTGCTGGGCGTGGGGCGCGGAATCGGTGCCGAGGAAGAACTTCTGGCTGCCGCTGGTGGCGGCGTCGAGCAGCGCTTCCTGGTGCACGTTGCGCTTGAGAATCGGCAGGCAATAGAAGTGCGGGCGAATCCCGCCAACCAGCATGTGGTTGCGGTTGTACAGCAGGTGATGGGCGGTGATGGTCGCGCCGACGTTGGCCGAGGCCTCGTTGACGAACTGCACGGCGTCACGGGTGGTGATGTGTTCGAACACCACCTTGAGCGTCGGGAAGCGCTCGACGACGCGGCGCATGTGCTCGTCGATGAACAGCTTCTCGCGGTCGAACACGTCGACCTCACTGCGGGTGACTTCACCGTGGATCAGCAGCGGTAGGCCGACTTCGGCCATGGCCTCCAGCGCCGGGAAAATCTTGTCGATGCTGGTGACGCCCGAGTCCGAGTTGGTGGTCGCGCCAGCCGGGTAGAGCTTGGCGGCATGGACGAAACCACTGGCCTTGGCCGCGCGAATTTCTTCGGGCTGGGTGCGATCGGTAAGGTAGAGCACCATCAGCGGCTCGAAGCGGCTGCCGGCCGGCCGCGCAGCGAGAATGCGCTGGCGATAGGCGTCGGCTTCAGCGGCGTTGCGCACCGGAGGTACCAGGTTAGGCATGATGATGGCGCGGCCAAAGGTGCGCGCGACATCCGCGACAGTATTGGTCAACACGGCACCATCGCGAAGATGAATATGCCAGTCGTCGGGACGCAGCAGGGTCAGGCGGTCGGACATTGGGGATTCCAGGCGGGTCAAACTCCAGTGAATGCTACCGGAAAAGACTCTTCCAGGCACTCGCTATCAAGTTTTGCGTGAAGCTTCCGATATCCCGAAGGTATGCCGTAAACAGGCATTTCGATTTTCGTGATGTACAAGTCAGTGGAGCCTCCCGTGCGCCAGCGTTATCTAGCCTTGCTCAGTGTGTTCGCCAGTCTTCCCGCGATGGCGCTGACTTTCCAGACCCGTCTGGAGAGCATTGAGTGGACGGTCGAAGGCGATAAATTCGAGTGCCGTCTGAGCCAGCCGATCACCGATTTCGGTTCCGGGGAGTTCGTGCGTCGCGCCGGCGAGCAGGCGACCTTCCGCCTCAAGGCCTACAACCCGATGCTCGCTGGCGGTTCGGCGACGCTACTCGCAGCGGCCGCGCCGTGGCAGCCGGGGCGCGGCGACATCAACCTGGGTTCGGTGCGGCTCGGCAGCGGCGATGTGCTGTTCAACAGCTCGCAACTGCAGGCCGGGCGGCTGATCGGTGGATTGATGGATGGGCGCAGCCCGGTGGTTCGCCACTACTCCCGCGAGGGCGGGGTGTCCGAGGTGCGCTTGTTGCCGGTCAAATTCAGCAAGGCGTATGGCGACTATCAACGTTGTGTTGCCAAGTTGTTGCCGCAGAACTTCGATCAGGTCAGGCAATCCGAGGTCGGCTTCCCTGGGGGCGGTATCGATCTGGATGCCAAGGCCAAGGCCAAGTTGCAGGTGATGCTGGAGTTCCTCAAGGCCGATCCGACGGTCAATCACATCCAGCTCGATGGCCACTCGGACAACAGCGGCAACCGCTTGACCAACCGTGACCTGTCGCGCCGCCGGGCGCTGGCGGTGATGGAGTTCTTCAAGGCCAACGGCATTCCCGAATCGCAGATCGAGATGCGTTTCCACGGCGAACGCTATCCATTGGCACCCAACACCAACGCGGCGAACCGGGCGAAGAACCGTCGGGTCAACGTACAGCTGCAACGCGTCCCGGTCGCGGAAAAACCGGCACCCCAGGCTGCTGCTCCCGCCAACGCCGCGGCGACTTCCTGAAACGGCTGTCGTCGTCGCGCACTCGACATAATCTGTCGCTTCGTCGTCATAAGCTGTCGCGCCTCTGTAAATTATCCGCGTTGATCGGTAGACTTGATGGCTTTCCGTAGAACCCCGTGGAGTGATGGCATGGCGGACGTAAACAAGGTCGTTCTGGCGTATTCCGGCGGCCTGGACACTTCGGTGATCCTCAAGTGGCTGCAGGATACTTATAACTGTGAAGTGGTGACGTTCACCGCTGACCTGGGTCAGGGCGAAGAGGTCGAACCTGCACGTGCCAAGGCGCAAGCCATGGGCGTGAAAGAGATCTACATCGACGATCTGCGCGAAGAGTTCGTCCGCGATTTCGTTTTCCCGATGTTCCGCGCCAACACCGTCTACGAAGGTGAGTACCTGCTGGGTACCTCCATCGCTCGTCCGTTGATCGCCAAGCGCCTGATCGAGATCGCCAATGAAACCGGCGCCGACGCCATTTCCCATGGCGCTACCGGCAAGGGCAACGACCAGGTTCGTTTCGAACTGGGCGCCTACGCCTTGAAACCAGGGGTGAAAGTGATCGCTCCTTGGCGTGAGTGGGACCTGCTGTCCCGCGAGAAGCTGATGGACTATGCCGAGAAGCACGCGATCCCGATCGAGCGTCACGGCAAGAAGAAGTCCCCGTACTCGATGGATGCCAACCTGCTGCACATCTCCTATGAAGGCGGCGTGCTGGAAGACACCTGGACCGAGCACGAAGAAGACATGTGGCGCTGGACCGTCTCCCCGGAGAAGGCTCCTAACACCCCGACCTACATCGAGCTGACCTACCGCAACGGCGACATCGTGGCGATCGACGGCGTCGAGATGACCCCGGCCACCGTGCTGGCGACCCTGAACCGCATCGGCGGCGAAAACGGCATCGGTCGTCTGGACATCGTGGAAAACCGCTATGTCGGCATGAAGTCCCGCGGCTGCTACGAAACCCCTGGCGGCACCATCATGTTGCGCGCTCACCGGGCGATCGAATCGATCACCCTGGATCGCGAAGTGGCTCACCTGAAAGACGAGCTGATGCCCAAGTACGCCAGCTTGATCTACACCGGCTACTGGTGGAGCCCTGAGCGTCTGATGCTGCAACAGATGATCGACGCTTCCCAGGTTCATGTGAACGGCGTGGTTCGCCTGAAGCTGTACAAGGGCAATGTGATCGTCACCGGTCGCAAGTCCGATGAGTCGCTGTTCGATGCCAACATCGCGACCTTCGAAGAAGACGGCGGCGCCTACAACCAGGCGGATGCGGCTGGCTTCATCAAGCTCAATGCCCTGCGCATGCGTATTGCGGCCAACAAGGGTCGGACTCTGTTCTGATACTTTTTGAGCCGTTTTAAAAGAGCCCCGCTATGAGCGGGGCTTTTTTATGCCTGATGATTTAATCGATCAGGCAGGTGTCCGAAGACCATGACTAAAGTTTCCACTGGCCATTGTTTCAATGGGGTTCGACTATCTTTCAGTCTGTTCTTTTCAATACGAAGTGTAGGAAAGTCAGGAGTGGTTATATATAGCGGGCGACGTTCAATTTTTCCTTGTAGGGCAAATCCGTATTGTTTGTAAGGAACTTCTCGGGGCGATGCTGGCTCGGGGCGTGGCCATGCCATGGGCCAAATGACTGGGTTATGGTGTTTGCTTGAAAAACCAATAGCGGACTCTGGACTTACCCATGAAGAAAGTTTTGATCGTAGATGATCATCCCGTTACTCGGCTGGCTGTGCGCATGCTGATGGAGCGGCACGGTTTTGAAGTAGTTGCCGAGGCGGACAATGGCATGGATGCCCTGAAACTGTCTTATGAACATGTTCCAGACATCCTTATTCTTGATATTGGTATTCCCAAACTCGATGGCCTGGAAGTTATCGCCAGACTTTCGTCAAAAGCCATGTCGACCAAAGTGCTGGTATTGAGCCTGCAAGTACCTGGCCCGTTCTCCATGCGTTGCATGCAGGCCGGCGCGGCCGGTTATGTGTGCAAGCAGCAGGACATCACTGAATTGATCAGCGCGGTCAGGGCAGTCCTGGCTGGCTACAGTTATTTTCCCAACGAAGCCTTGCATACCCTGCGCTCGAGCCTGGGTATCGCCAGCGAGGAGGGGATGTTGTCCAGCCTGTCCGGGCGGGAGCTGATGGTCCTGAAGCAGCTTGCCGGAGGGCAGACCAACAAGGAGATTGCCGAGGGCCTGTGCCTGAGCAGCAAAACGGTGAGCACCTACAAAAGGCGGCTGTTGGGGAAACTCAACGCCCGCTCGCTGGTGGACCTGATCGAGTTTGCCAAGCGCCATCAGCTGGTATGAAGGTTGAGGGGCTACAACAAGGCTCGAGAGGGAAAAACAGCGGTTTCTGCGAGCCTCCATTGCGTTGTGGGCTTGCCGCTCTGTCGACGATGTTGGATCCATCGGCCGCGCATGGCCTGGTTTGAGAAACCGATTTGGAGTGTTAGCTGGTGTAACAAAAAAGCCTCCGTAAAAGGAGGCTTTTTGTTACTAAAGATCAAAGTCGTAATCGGCCAGTTGCTTTTGCAAGCGCCGCTCTTCCAGAAGGTTGTCGATGGTCCGGCGTTTGCTCAAGTTGGTCTTGGCCACCTCTACCACAGGCTCCGCATCTTCTGTTTCAACAGGGGTGAAATCGTCTTCTACGTCCAGTTGTTCTTTACCAGTACTCATAAGGTTAACTCCAGGCTAAGACTGCCATTGGCGCTCCTTATATCGATATTCTCGGGACTGGTAAAAAAGATTTTTTCAATCGACCTATCATCAAAATCAATGATTGCTCAATCGTCAGAGGTCTTGTGCTTGTATTCGCACAGGTCCTCGATCCGGCAGCTGCCACAGCGTGGCTTGCGGGCCAGGCACACGTAGCGGCCATGGAGGATCAGCCAGTGATGGGAGTCGAGCAGATACTCCTTGGGCACGAACTTCATCAGCTTTTTCTCGACTTCCACGACATTCTTCCCGGGGGCCAGCCCCGTGCGGTTACTGACCCGGAAGATGTGCGTATCGACGGCCATGGTCAGTTGGCGGAAGGCGGTATTGAGTACCACGTTGGCGGTCTTCCTGCCGACGCCTGGCAGGGCTTCGAGCTCTTCGCGGGTCTGCGGGACTTCGCTGTTGTGCCGCTCCACCAGCAGGCGGCAAGTCTCGATCACATTTTTGGCCTTGCTGTTGTACAGGCCAATGGTCTTGATGTACTCGGACAGGCCTTCGACGCCAAGCGCATAGATGGCGGCCGGTGTATTGGCCACCGGGAAGAGCTTGGCCGTCGCCTTGTTGACCCCGACATCGGTGGACTGGGCCGAAAGAATCACGGCGATCAGCAGCTCGAAGGGCGACGAATAGGCCAGTTCGGTTTTCGGTTCCGGATTGTCTTCGTGCAGCCTGCGGAAAATTTCCAGGCGTTTTGCAGCATTCATGGGTGAGTCATTTCCTTGAAGGCGATCGGTGTGAGGTCGCAGCAGCCCTGGCCTGCCGGGCGGCCAGCAGCAGCCCCAGCAGGATAAAACCGCCAGGTGCGAGTGTAAGCAGGTGCAGGCCGCCCTGGGCGGACAAAACCCAGCCTGGCCAGTCGACGTCGTTCATCCCCAGCAACCATTGCAGATGATTGCCGAGGGTGCCACTGCCGAAGGCTTCGCGCAGCGCGCCCAGGATAACCAGCAGCAGGCAGAACAGGCTGGCAAAGCGCACGCGCACGGGGCGCTGGAAAAAATCCTGGTACTCCAGCACGACGCATTGCACGGCAATCAGGCCCAGGTAAAGGGCCAACTGTTGTTGCAGTTCGAATGCCCAGGCCTGCGCGGCCAGCATGGCACAACTGGTGAGGGTGGTGCTGAGCAGGATACTGGCGCCCAGGCGGCCCTGACCAGCCAGGCGTGGGCGCAGGGCATTCATGCACAGGCCGAACACGCAACTCACGCAGAGAAACACCAAGGCCAGGCCCAGGGCCTTGACCAGGGAGTCGCTGGCACCGATCAGCGGCGCCAGCATCAGGGTGTTCTGCAGGGTCGAGGATTTATTCATGGGCGGGACTTCCCAGCAGTTGTTCGCGATGCTCGTCGAAGTAACGCAGGCTATCGTGAATCCCCTCGACCACCGCCCGTGAGGTGATGGTGGCTCCGGCCATCTGGTCGAATTGGCCATTGTCCTTTTTCAGCGCCCAGCCGGCATCGCCCGGGTCGCCCACGGATTTGCCGATAAAACCCTGCAGCCAGGCATTCGGGCGTTCGGCGATGCGCGCGCCCAGCCCGGGCGTTTCCGAGTGCCTGAGGGCCTTGCTGCCCAGCAGTTTGCCGTTGGCAGCAATGCCGATCAGCAGCTCGACCGGGCCGCCATAACCGTTGACCTGGCTGCGCAGCAGCACGGCGCTGGGCTGGCCGTTGCGGGTGGCGCGATAACCGCCGAGCAGGGTGCTGTGGCTGAGTGGGATGTTATCGACGGCCAGGGGCTGATCCAGCGGCTGATTGTCGTAGCTGTCGGCGGGCAGGATATCCAGCAGGTTGCGTGCCTGGATGGCGCGCTGTTCGCGCTCGATGCGGGGGGCCGTGGCCTGATGGACGAAGAAGGTGCCGGCGGCACCGACAGCCGCCAGCAATGCCAGCAGCCCCAGAGTCATCACGCGGTTCATGGCAGGGAAGGCTCGGGAGGCGGAGCAGCCAGGCGCTCCAGGGCGGGGACGGCGAGGTTCATCAGCAGTACCGCGAAGGCAACGCCGTCCGGGTAACCGCCCCAGGTCCGGATCAGGTAGGTCAGCAGCCCGACCCCAACCCCGAACAACAGGCGTGCCTTTGCGCTCTTGGGCCCGGAGACTGGCTCGGTGACGATGAAAAAGGCGCCCAGCATGGTCGCGCCGGTCAGCAGGTGGAAGAACGGCGAACCGTGGGAGTCCGACCCGGAGCCGTTCCAGCACAGCAGGCTGATGACGAACAGGCTGCCGAGCATGCCGGCTGGTGCGTGCCAGCTGAACACCCGCTGCTGCAGCAAAAAGGCGCCACCGGCGAGAAAGGCCAGGTTGACCCATTCAACGCCCTTGCCGCCGAAATGGCCGAAGGCGGCGTTGCCGGCGAACAGTTCGTCGATGGTCAGGCTCTTGTTGATACGCAGGCTGTCGAGTGCCGTGGCCTGGGCCCAGGCATCGGGTGCGCTGCTGTCGGAGGTTATGCCGAAGACCTGCTGCAGGCCGCCCAGCAGGTCCAGGCCATGGGAGGCCGGCCAATGAGTCATCTGCTGCGGGAAAGAGACGAGTACCAGGGCATAACCGAGCATCGCCGGGTTGAACGGATTCTTGCCGACGCCGCCATACAGGTGCTTGCCGAACAGCAGGGCGCAGGCCGTCGCACTGACCGTCAGCCACCACGGGCAGTACGGTGGCAAGGCCAGGGCCAGCAGGGTGGCGCTGACCAGGGCGCTGCCATCGCCCAGGAAGGGACGCAACGGCCACTGGCGTAATCGGAGTACCGCGGCCTCGACGGCAAGGGCGGAGGCACAGGCCAGCAGGAGGTTGATCAGAATTCCCCAGCCAAACAGCCAGAACAGCGCCAGCAGCCCCGGCAGGGTCGCCAGAAGCACACGCTTCATGGCTTGTTGCAGGCGTTCGTCCGGTTGCTCAAGGGGCGTCATGGGCTTGTACCTGGCGCTCGGCTTCGGCCAGCCGTTCGCGGGCCCTGGCCAACAGCGACGGCGGAGTGTCGCCGTGGCGTTCCAGCTTGCTGACTTCTGCTCGAGCGTAAGCCAGTTCGGTTTTCAGTTGCCGCAGGCGGGCGTCGATCGGGCGCTTCTCGACCCGTTCCAGATTGGGGGCCGGTTTTCCGCTGGCGTCTTCAGCCGCATGCAAGGCCTGTTCTGCGTCTTTCAGGGCCTGCTCCAGGCTGGCCAGCTGTTCGGCAGGCGCCTGGTTGTCCTGGGCCTTTTTCAGTTCGGCGCGGCGCATCGCCAGCTGGATTTTTGCGCGCTTGAGTTCGGCGTCTTTGGCGGGCGGCGGTGAGGTAGCGGGAGCGACAGTACTTTCGGCAGCGCTTTCGAGCTGGGCAAGAGCCTGTTCGGCGGCCTCGAACTGGCGCTGCAGGACGATCAGTTGCGACTGTTGCTCGAAGGTCGGCGGATGGCCGAAGGCTTTCAGCGATTTGTTCAACTGGGCCCGGCTCATCGCCAGATCGATCTTGGCTTTTTTCACCGCGGCATCGGCGGCCGCCGCCTTTTGCGCGCGTACCCGCTCGATGGCCGCCTGCACCGGGTTCAGGCTGGTTTCGCTGGGCTGCGCCGCACGTTGTGCGCGAGCAGCACGTTCGGCCTGCTTGTGCTGTTCCTCGCGTTGCAGCCGGGCGTTGCGGCGCTCGAAGCGCTGGCGCGCGTGATCGCGTTTGGCGGTCCGGGCGCGCAGTTCTTCGAGGCTGGTGGCCAGGCCACCGACGATCGGCAATACATCATTCAGCGGCAGCGGGTGCATCTCGATGCAGTCCACCGGGCACGGCGCCACGCAGAGATCGCAGCCGGTGCATTCGTCGATCAGCACCGTATGCATCTGCTTGGCCGCGCCGACTATGGCATCCACCGGGCAGGCCTGGATGCACTTGGTGCAGCCGATGCATTCGGCTTCGCGGATAAAGGCCACCTGGGCCGGCGCCGGGCCGCGGCTGATGTCCAGCTCCACGACCGGGACATTCAGCAACCTGGCCAGGCCGGCGATGGTTTCGTCGCCACCGGGCGGGCACTTGTTGATCGCCTCGCCGTTGGCGATGCCTTCGGCGTAGGGCCTGCATCCGGGATGGCCGCACTTGCCGCATTGGGTCTGCGGCAGCAGGGCGTCGATGCGTTGAATCAGACTCATGGGTTGAGCAGTCCGTTGAAACCGAGAAATGCCACGGCCATCAGGCCGGCGCTGATCAGGTCGATCGGCAGGCCGCGAAAGGGCAGGGGCACATCGTTGTTGAGAATGCGCTGGCGCAGGTCGCTGAACAGACTCAGCACCAGCCAGAAACCGAGGCCCGCGCCCAGGCCCAGGGCGAGGCTATGACCGATTCCCCGATTGGCCTGGACCGCCAGCAGCAACGCGCCGAGCACGCCGGCATTGCCCAGCAGCAGCGGCCGGAGGCCGTCGAACGGCAGCCCGGGCAGCATCCGGGTCAGCAGCTTGAGCAGCGGTGCGATCAGCAGCACGCTCAGCGGCAGGAACACGAACAGTTGCAGCGCGGTCAGGCCCAGCGGCACCAGCAGCACCTGATAGAGCCCATAGCCCAGCAGGCTGCAGAGCAGCATCAGGCAACTGGTGGCGATCCCCAGGGCATGGATCCGCCGCCGTGCCACCTGCGGTTCGGCACTGGCCTGCAACAGCGGATCGACACCCAGCGGCCACTGCAACACGAAGTTGTTGATCAGGGCAGCGCTGATGAGCGTGAGGACAATCTCGGTCATGTTCGTGGCCGGTGAGGGCGGGCGGATACCTGAAGACTAGGCAATTATCCGGCAAGGGCGCAGGCCCATCCAGATATGAAAATCCCCCCGCCACGCAGCGGCGCGACGGGGGGATCGATCCTGCGGGCAGATTTACTTGATCCGCTGACCCGGCTTGGCGCCGCTGTCCGGGCTCAGCAGGTAGATCTCTTCGCCGCCAGGGCCGGCCGCCATCACCATGCCTTCGGAAATACCGAATTTCATTTTCCGTGGCTTGAGGTTGGCGATCATCATGGTCAGGCGACCGTCGAGCTTGGACGGATCCGGGTAGGCGCTCTTGATCCCGGAGAACACGTTGCGTTGCTCGTCACCGATATCCAGGGTCAGGCGCAGCAGCTTGTCGGCGCCTTCCACGTGCTCGGCCTTGACGATCAGGGCCACGCGCAGGTCGACGGCGGCGAAAGTGTCGAAGTCGATTTCTGGCGACAGCGGATCCTTGGCCAGCTCGCCGTTGCCCGCAGGCTTGGCTTCGCCGGTATCGGTCTGGCTGGCGGTCAGGTCTTCTTTCGAGGCGTCGGTCATGGCTTGTACTTTTACTGGGTCGATCCGCGTCATCAGCGGCTTGAATTCATTCAACTGATGGTTGCTCAGCAGGCTCTGGTGGTCGTTCCAGGTCAGTGGGGCGACGTTGAGGAACGCCTCGGCGTCGGCAGCCAGCAGCGGCAGCACCGGCTTGAGGAAGATCACCAGCTGGCGGAACAGGTTGACGCCGGTGGCGCAGATGGCCTGGACCTCATCCTGCTTGCCTTCCTGCTTGTTCAACGACCATGGCGCCTTGTCGGCGATCCAGGCGTTGGCGCGGTCGGCCAGGGCCATGGTTTCACGCATGGCGCGGGCGAAGTCGCGGGCCTCGTAGGCGTCGGCGATGCTTGGCGCGGCTGCGAGGAAGGCGTCGGTCAGCTCCGGCGCGGCGTTCTGGTCCACCAGCACACCGGCGTTGCCTTTGTGGATGAAGCCGGCGCAACGGCTGGCGATGTTCACCACCTTGCCCACCAGGTCGGAGTTGACCTTCTGCACGAAGTCTTCGAGGTTCAGGTCCAGGTCGTCGACGCCACGGCCCAGCTTGGCCGCGTAGTAGTAACGCAGGTATTCCGGCGACAGGTGGTCGAGGTAGGTCCGGGCCTTGATGAAGGTGCCGCGGGACTTGGACATCTTCTGGCCGTTGACGGTCAGGTAGCCGTGCACGTTGATGCCGGTCGGCTTGCGGTAGCCGGCGCCTTCGAGCATGGCTGGCCAGAACAGCGCGTGGAAGTTGACGATGTCCTTGCCGATGAAGTGGTACAGCTCGGCCGTCGAGTCCTTGCCCCAGAACGCGTCGAAGTCCAGCTCCGGCGTGCGATTGCACAGGTTCTTGAAGCTGGCCATGTAGCCGATCGGCGCGTCCAGCCAGACGTAGAAGTACTTGCCCGGCTCGTCAGGAATCTCGAAGCCGAAATACGGCGCATCGCGGGAGATGTCCCACTGCTGCAGGCCGACATCCAGCCATTCGGCGATCTTGTTCGCCACGGCGTCCTGCAGGGTGCCGCTGCGGGTCCACTCCTGCAGCATCTGCTGGAAGTCCGGCAGCTTGAAGAAGAAGTGCTGGGAATCCTTGAGCACCGGGGTGGCGCCGGAAATCGCCGACTTCGGATCCTTCAGGTCGGTCGGCGCGTAGGTGGCGCCGCATTTTTCGCAGTTGTCGCCGTACTGGTCCTCGGTGCCGCATTTCGGGCAGGTGCCCTTGATGAAGCGGTCGGCCAGGAACATTTGTTTTTCCGGGTCGAAATACTGAGTGATCGAGCGCGTGGCGATGTGCCCGGCGTCGCGCAGCTTCAGGTAGATCTGGCTCGATAACTCACGGTTTTCTTCGGCGTGGGTCGAGTGGAAGTTGTCGAAGTCCACCAGGAAGTCGGCAAAGTCGGCGCTGTGTTCAGCCTGGACGTTGGCGATCAGTTGTTCCGGGGTGATGCCTTCCTTTTCCGCGCGCAGCATGATGGCCGAGCCGTGAGCGTCGTCGGCGCAGACATAGATGCATTGGTTGCCGCGGTGCTTCTGGAAGCGCACCCACATATCGGTCTGGATATATTCCAGCATATGGCCGAGGTGGATCGAACCATTGGCATAGGGCAGGGCGCTGGTGACGAGGATCTTGCGTGGCTCGGACATGGGGCTCGGCTACTTGATGAAACGGAGGTCGGCCACTATAAAGCGCCGAGAAATATATTTCACCCCGTGAGCCCGGTTTTCCACGGCCGTCCTAGCCATCGGCGAGCGTGCTATATGATGCTTTGGCATCCCGCCCACGCCACGGAACAGGTAGGATAGCCGCCTGATTTTCCCGTCTTGTTATCGGAGTTGCCCATGAGCGCCGTCAATCGCGCAGCGGTGGAAGCCGTTCTTCGCCAATACACCGACCCTTACCTGAACCAGGACCCGGTCAGCGCCGGTTGTGTCCGTTCCATCGACATCCAGGGCGACGAGGTGCGTGTCGAACTGGAGATCGGTTATGCCGCCGGTCTGTTCAAGAGCGGCTGGGCCCAGTTGCTGAAGCTGGCCATCGAGAACATGGACGGCGTGGTCGTCGCTCGCGTCAATGTCACCAGCGTGATTGCCGCGCACAAGGCCCAGGCACAGATTCCGGGCCTGGCCAACGTCAAGAACGTGGTGGCGGTGGCGTCCGGCAAGGGTGGCGTGGGCAAGTCCACCACCGCGGCCAACCTGGCCCTGGCGTTGGCCCGCGAAGGCGCCAAGGTAGGGATTCTCGATGCCGACATCTATGGCCCGAGCCAGGGCATCATGTTCGGCATCGCCGAGGGCACCCGGCCGCAGGTCAAGGACCAGAAATGGTTCGTGCCGATCAAGTCCCACGGGGTCGAGGTCATGTCCATGGCTTTCCTGACCGATGACAACACGCCGATGGTCTGGCGCGGGCCGATGGTCTCCGGCGCCCTGCTGCAACTGGTGACCCAGACCGCCTGGGGCGACCTGGACTACCTGGTGATCGACATGCCGCCAGGCACCGGCGATATCCAGCTGACCCTGGCGCAGAAGGTCCCGGTGGCTGGCGCAGTCATCGTCACCACCCCGCAGGACCTGGCGCTGCTGGACGCGCGCAAGGGCGTGGAGATGTTCCGCAAGGTCAACATCCCGGTGCTGGGCGTGGTGGAAAACATGGCGGTGCACATCTGCTCCAACTGCGGCCACGCCGAGCACCTGTTTGGCGAAGGCGGTGGCGAGAAGCTGGCGACCCAATATGGCGTCGAACTGCTGGCCTCGCTGCCGCTGTCGATGCTGATTCGTGAGCAGGCCGATGGCGGCAAGCCGACCGTGATCGCCGAGCCGGAAAGCCAGATCGCCATGGTCTACCAGGAACTGGCCCGCCATGTCGGCGCGCGCATCGTGCTGCAGGAAGCAGCGGCGCCGGCAATGCCGAACATTACCGTCAGCGACGACTGAGCCGGTTGGGCCAACAAAAAAGCCCGGTGCAGTGCACCGGGCTTTTTTATGGGTGTTTATGGGCGGGGTTCAGATCCGCAGGCCGCCGTCCAGCTCGAGGATCCGGCCGGTGTAATAGTCGTTCTCGAAGATATAGGCCGCTGAGTGAGCGATTTCTTCCGGCTTGCCCATGCGCTTGAGCGGGATGCCGGAGGTCATTTTCTCCAGGGCTTCGGGTTTCATGCCCAGGGTCATTTCGGTTTCGATGAAGCCCGGTGCGATGCCGGCCACGCGAATGCCGTAGCGCGCCAGCTCCTTGGCCCAGGTCACGGTCGCCGCGGCGACCCCGGCCTTGGCGGCGGAGTAGTTGGTCTGGCCGATATTGCCTGCACGGGAGATCGAGGAAATATTGATGATCGCGCCGCTGGTTTTCAGCTCGATCATCTTCGCCGCGACTTCGCGGGTGCAGAGGAAGACGCCGGTGAGGTTGACGTCGATCACCGACTGCCATTGGGCCAGGCTCATCTTGGTCATTTCGCCGTCCTTGACCTTGAGCAGCAGGCCGTCGCGCAGGATGCCGGCGTTATTGATCAGGCCGTGAATGGCGCCGAAGTCGGCGGCGACCTGGGCGACCATGTGTTCCACCTGCTCTTCATTGGCGACGTTGCACAGGTAGGCGCGGGCCTCGACTCCCGCGGCCTGGCAGGCGGCAACGGCCTGGTCGAGCTTTTCCTGGTTCAGGTCGACCAGCGCCAGCCTGGTGCCTTTGCTGGCGAAATACTCCGCCATGGAGCGGCCCAGACCCTGGCAACCGCCGGTGATAATGATTACTTTGTCATTGAGTTGCATTCGCATGCTCCGAAAGCAGAACTGGAGTGGTGTCCTTTAAGGCGCCTCTCTTGTGCGTCGGGCATGGCCTGGCTGCAGATTGAGAATTGCCCCGATGGCGTCGCTGGAACTTTGCTCCAGACGCCCGTCCGTTTTAGACGGATTCTATATAAGGAGTCATAAATTGAGCGTTGAAGCTGCGAAGCATGCACGAGAATTACTGCTCAAGGAATACCGTGGCGTGCTGTCGACGCACTCCAAGGCCATGCCGGGTTTTCCCTTTGGCTCGGTGGTTCCTTATTGCCTGGACGAGCAGGGGCGGCCACTGATCCTGATCAGCCGTATTGCCCAGCACACCCATAACCTGCAGAAGGATCCCAAGTGTTCGCTGCTGGTGGGCGAGCGCGACGCCGAGGACGTCCAGGCGGTGGGCCGCCTGACTTATCTGGCCGAAGCCGAAAAGCTCGAGGACGCCGCGGTGATCGAGGCGGCCGCCGAACGCTACTACCGGTATTTCCCTGAGTCGCAGAATTACCACAAGGCCCACGATTTCGATTTCTGGCTGCTCAAGCCGGTGCGTCATCGCTACATCGGCGGCTTTGGCGCGATCCACTGGATCGACCAGGTAACGCTGGCCAACCCGTTTGCCGGCAAGGCCGAGCTGAGCATGGTCGAACACATGAACAGCGATCACGCCAAGGCCATCGCCCATTACGTCGACCTGGCCGGGTTGCCGAAAACCGCGGCGGCGCAACTGGCCGGCATCGATACCGAAGGCATGCACCTGCGGATCGGCCAGGGGTTGTACTGGCTGCCGTTCCCCAGCCCTTGTAATACGCCGACACAAGTGCGCGAGGCCTTGGTTTTTCTGGCTCACGCCGAGCAATGGCCGAAAAATGCCGGGGCCGAGGCTTGAATTCACGAATTGCCGACGTCATCTAGGGTCTACTGGAAGGCATTCTTCCGTAGAGGAAACCATTTGATGCGCCCTTTTCTGTTGCTCTTTCTGCTGTTCCCGGTGCTAGAGCTGTTCGTATTCGTCAAAGTCAGCGGTGCGATCGGGTTTTTCCCGGCGTTGCTGCTGATCATCCTGGGCTCGATGCTGGGTGTGCTGGTCCTGCGCGTCGCGGGGCTGGCCACGGCATTGCGTGCCCGTGAAAGCCTGAACCGCGGCGAGCTGCCGGCCCAGACCATGCTCGAAGGCCTGATGCTGGCCCTGGCGGGCGGCCTGTTGATCCTGCCTGGCTTCATCAGTGACGTATTCGGCCTGTTCATGCTGTTGCCGATCACCCGTCGCCTGCTGGCCAACAAGATGCGCCAGCGTGCCGAAGAACAGGCCATTCGTCAGCGTGCCTTTGCCGACGATATGCAGGCCGCCCGTGGCGGACCCGCGCCGCAGCGCCCTCTGGGCCGCGAGCCGAATGTGATCGAAGGCGAGTTCGAGCACCGCGATTCCTGAGTCTCTCAATGATCGACACGGCACCTTCGGGTGCCGTGTTCGTTTTGCCCGACTGAAAATCTAAAAAAATTCACTGGGCAGCCCTTGTAATAAGCATATGCGCCCACATGTATCGGTCACCGCAAGGTTTCTGGTGGCAACACCAGACAGACTTCCGCGTCTCGCTCGTCGAGCCGCAACCGGCCACGCCGGATTTGTTAACCCGCCGGTAACGACACCGGCCGCTGAAAACCATAATTAGGAGAGATCGACAATGAAGCTTCGTCCTCTGCATGACCGCGTCGTCATCCGTCGCAGCGAAGAAGAATCGAAAACCGCTGGCGGTATCGTTCTGCCAGGTTCGGCCGCTGAAAAACCTAACCGTGGCGAAATCGTCGCTGTAGGTACCGGTCGTATCCTCGACAACGGTGAAGTACGTGCGCTGGCCGTGAAAGTGGGTGACAAGGTTGTGTTCGGCCCTTACTCCGGCAGCAACACTGTGAAAGTAGACGGCGAAGACCTGCTGGTAATGGCTGAGAACGAAATTCTCGCCGTTATCGAAGGCTGATTACCCGCTCATTTTCCCGTTACTACAAAGTATTTAAGGAATATCGATCATGGCTGCTAAAGAAGTTAAATTCGGCGACTCCGCCCGCAAGAAAATGCTCACCGGCGTTAATGTCCTGGCTGACGCGGTAAAAGCGACCCTGGGCCCGAAAGGCCGTAACGTGATCATCGAGAAGAGCTTCGGCGCTCCGACCATCACCAAGGACGGCGTTTCCGTCGCCAAAGAAATCGAGCTGAAAGATCGCTTCGAAAACATGGGCGCACAGCTGGTAAAAGACGTTGCTTCCCGTGCCAACGATGACGCCGGCGACGGTACCACCACCGCTACCGTACTGGCTCAGTCGATCGTCAACGAAGGCCTGAAAGCCGTCGCTGCCGGCATGAACCCGATGGACCTGAAGCGCGGCATCGACAAGGCGACCATCGCCATCGTCAAAGAGCTCAAAGGTCTGTCCAAGCCATGCGCCGATTCCAAGGCGATCGCTCAGGTCGGCACCATCTCCGCCAACTCCGACAACTCCATCGGCGACATCATTGCCGAAGCCATGGAAAAAGTCGGTAAAGAAGGCGTGATCACCGTTGAAGAAGGCTCGGGCCTGGAAAACGAACTGTCTGTCGTTGAAGGCATGCAGTTCGACCGTGGCTACCTGTCCCCTTACTTCATCAACAAGCCGGACACCATGGTCGCCGAGCTGGACGGCCCGCTGATCCTGCTGGTGGACAAGAAGATCTCCAACATCCGCGAAATGCTGCCAGTGCTGGAAGCCGTTGCCAAAGCCGGCCGCCCACTGCTGATCGTGGCTGAAGACGTTGAAGGCGAAGCCCTGGCGACTCTGGTTGTGAACAACATGCGTGGCATCGTCAAAGTCGCTGCCGTCAAGGCACCAGGCTTCGGCGACCGTCGCAAGGCCATGCTGCAGGACATCGCCGTCCTGACCGGCGGTACCGTTATCTCCGAAGAGATCGGCCTGAGCCTGGAAAGCACCACCCTGGAGCACCTGGGTAACGCCAAGCGCGTGATCCTGTCCAAAGAAAACACCACCATCATCGACGGTGCTGGCGTTGAAGCGGACATCCAGGCTCGCGTGACCCAAATCCGTCAACAAGTGGCCGACACTTCGTCCGACTACGACCGTGAAAAACTGCAAGAGCGTCTGGCCAAGCTGTCCGGCGGCGTTGCGGTGATCAAGGTTGGCGCCGGTTCCGAAGTTGAAATGAAAGAGAAGAAAGCCCGCGTTGAAGACGCCCTGCACGCTACCCGTGCAGCCGTTGAAGAAGGCGTGGTGCCTGGCGGTGGCGTAGCCCTGATCCGTGCTCTGCAATCGATCAGCGGCCTGAAAGGCGACAACGCCGACCAGGACGTGGGTATCGCTGTTCTGCGTCGCGCTGTCGAAGCGCCTCTGCGCCAGATCGTTGCCAACTCCGGCGACGAGCCAAGCGTAGTGGTCGACAAGGTCAAGCAGGGTTCGGGTAACTACGGTTACAACGCTGCCACCAGCGAATACGGCGACATGATCGAAATGGGCATCCTGGACCCAACCAAGGTGACCCGTTCGGCGCTGCAAGCGGCATCCTCCATCGGCGGTCTGATCCTGACCACCGAAGCGGCTGTTGCTGAAATCGCTGAAGACAAGCCTGCAGCTGGCGGCATGCCAGACATGGGCGGCATGGGTGGCATGGGCGGCATGATGTAAGCCAGCCTTACCCCGTACGAAAAAGCCCCGCCAGCGAAAGCCG
>NZ_JACMZT010000046.1:0-51505 GCF_017349615.1 Pseudomonas sp. GW531-T4 | reverse complement strand
AAAACCCGCGAGCACTTCTGGGGCATGCCCAAGCGCGGCCTGGCGTTCATCCTGGCCAACGCCATGTTCTGGCAACCGCTGTGGGCCCAGGCGGAAGGCATCGTGGTCAGCGCGCCGGGCACCAGCCTGGGGCAAGCGGGCAACGGCGTGCCCATCGTCAATATCGCCACGCCCAATGGCAGCGGCCTGTCGCACAACCAGTTCCACGACTACAACGTCGGCCAGCAGGGGCTGATCCTCAACAACGCCACCGACCGCACGCAAAGCACCCAGCTGGGCGGGATCATCGTCGGCAACCCGAACCTCAAGGGCGTCGCCGCGCAAACCATCCTCAACGAAGTCAACGGTGGCAGCCCCAGCCAACTGCGCGGTTACACCGAAGTGGCGGGGCAGTCGGCCCATGTGATCGTCGCCAACCCCTATGGCATCAGCTGCAATGGCTGCGGCTTCATCAACACCCCGAAAGCCACCCTGACCACTGGCAAGCCGGTGATCGAAAACGGCCAGCTCAGCCGTTATCAGGTCGATCAGGGGCAGGTGACCATCGAGGGCGCGACGCTCAACGCCAGCAACGTCGACCGCTTCGAAATCATCACCCGCAGCGCCAAGATCAACGCCGAGATCCAGGCGAAAAACCTGAGCATCGTCACCGGGCGCAACGACGTCAACGCCCAGACACTGAACGCCACCGCCCGCGCCGACGACGGCAGCGCCAGGCCGGAACTGGCGATCGACTCTTCGGCCCTGGGCGGGATGTATGCCGGGGCGATCAAGCTGGTGGGAACTGAAGCGGGCGTGGGGGTAAAACTCGACGGCAAGCTGATCGCCAGTGGCGGCGATATCCAGCTCGATGCCAACGGTCACCTGAGCATGGTCCAGGCCTCGGCCAATACGGCGATCAAGGTCAAGGCGGCCAGTCTGGAGGCCCAAGGTCCGGTCCATGCCGGTAGCACGCTCGATGTGCGGACCCAGGGCGACCTGAATAACCGACAAAACCTGACTGCGCGCGACAGCATCAGCCTGAGCGCCGGCGGCCGCCTGAGCAACAGCGGCATCATCGAAGCCGGGATCGAAACCGGCAACAGCCGCAATGCCAATGGCGATGTCAGCCTGAGCGCGCAGCACCTCGACAACAGCGGCAAGAGCGTGATCGCCAGCCGTAACCTGACGGTCAACACTGTGCAAACCCTGAGCAACCAGGGCGGCACCTTGAGTGCCGGGCAGAGCGCCAACGTCAGCGCCGCGACCCTGGATAACCAGAGCAAGGGGCGGGTGCTGAGCAGCGGCAGCATCGATCTCAAGGCCGGTCAGGTGCTCAACGGCCGGGGCCTGATCAGCGGCGACGGCAATCTCAGCGCCACATTGGGCCATCTGAATAACCACGATGGCGAAGTCTCCAGCGCCGGCATCACCACCCTGACGGCCAACAGCCTGGACAACAGCGACGGTCAGGTCAGCGGTGACGTGGCATTG
This sequence comes from Pseudomonas sp. GW531-T4, assembly GCF_017349615.1. Lineage (NCBI taxonomy): Bacteria > Pseudomonadati > Pseudomonadota > Gammaproteobacteria > Pseudomonadales > Pseudomonadaceae > Pseudomonas > Pseudomonas sp. GW531-T4. The sequence continues at coordinate 50,032 of NZ_JACMZT010000046.1, read as the reverse complement.
AACATCGGTTTGAGCGGCGCCCTGAACAACCAGGGCGGTGTCCTGGGTTCCGCCAAGCGTGTGAGCATCAGCGCCGCCAGCCTGGATAACCGCCATGCCGGCAGCCTGGCCAGCGATGGCAGCCTGACCACGCGGATCGCGGGCCTGTTCGATAACCAGAGCGCAGGAGACCTGGGCGCCAAGGGTGTAGTGGACCTGCAGGCTGGCAGTCTCGACAACCGTGGCGGCAGCCTGACCGGCCAGGATCGCCTGACCCTGGACACGGCTTTGCTGGACAACCGCGGGGGCAAGGTACGCGCCGACAAGCACCTGCAGCTCGATGTGCGCCAACTCGACAATCGCGACAAAGGCGTGATCACCAGCCAGGCAGGGATCGGCCTGACCGGTACCCACCTGGACAACCGCGGCGGCTTGCTCAGCGCCGTTGGCCCGGTGACGCTGAAGGCCCAGAACGTGCAAAACGCCTTGGGGCGGATCGCCAGCCAAGGCGACGTACATGCGACTGTCGACACCCTCCAACAGCAGGGCGGCACCCTGGTGGCGCAAGGCAACCTGACGCTGATCGGCAGTGTTCTCGACAACCGTGACAACAGCCTGGTCGCGGCGACAAAAGCGCTGAAGCTCGAGGTTCAGGGCATCGACAACCGCGCCGGAAAACTGTCCAGCGGAATCACCACTGAAATTGCCGGCCAGCAACTCGACAACAGTGACGGCGGCAGAGTCCTGGTCGGTGGCGATCTGCAGCTGAAGGTTGCCCGTCTTATCAATCAGAGCAAGGGGCTGATCCAGGGCAAGGGCACCACGACGCTGAACAGCCAGAGCCTGGATAACACCGATGGCGAGATCGACAGCCACAACGGGCTGCAGATCACCCTGGCCGGTGGGCTCGACAACACCCGCGGGCGGGTCCACAGCGACCGCTCCTTGACCCTGGGCACCAGCAAACTGACGAACACCGCCGGCCGTATCGAGAGCGTGGAAGACCTGTCGATCACCAGCCGTGGCGAACTGCTCAATCAGGGCGGCTCCATCAAGTCCGAGAAGGGCCTGACTGTTGCCAGTGGCCCTCTCGATAACAGCCAGAAGGGCCTGCTGTCCGGCAAGCACGCCACGCAAATCACCGCGACGACCTTCAACAACAGCCAGGGTGGAAGCCTGCGCAGTGAAAGCAGACTTGGCCTGATCGCCACCCAGGTCAATAACGCCGATGGCAGCATCAGCAGCGCACAGGACCTCACGGCCAGCGTGACCGGGCTCGATCAGCAACACGGGGAGCTGTTCAGCGAGGCCGCCCTGAGCCTGGACCTGAACAACGGACAGCTCAATAACCAGAGCGGCTACATCCATTCGCCGGGAGCCCTGCTGCTCAAGAACCTGAAGGGTGTCGACAACCAAAAGGGTGAGATTTCCAGCGCCCGGGCTTTCAGCCTGAAAGCGCAAAGCCTGGACAACAACGGTGCCAAACTGATCAGTGACCAGGGGCTGACACTGCGCATCGCCGAGGCCCTGAACAACGTGAAGGGCCTGGTCAGCGCCAGTTCCATCGACAGCCACAGCGCCAGCCTGGACAACACGGATGGCCTGCTCAGCACGACCGGTGACCTGGACCTGAAGGTCGATACGGCTTTTGCTAACCAGCGCGGCACCGTTGTTGCCGACGGCGCGTTGCTGCTCACCGCCGCCAGCCTGGACAACCGCGCTGCCGATATCTCCGGCAAACAGGATGTGACCGCGCACATCGGCACCCTGGACAACCAGGGCGGCAAGTTGATCGCCACTGGCGCGCTGGACCTGACGGGGGCGAGCCTGGATAACCGCCAAGGCGGTCTGGTAGGGGCGACAAAAGCGCTGAAACTCAAGGTCGATACGCTCGATAACCGAGGCGGCGAGCTTTCTACCCAGGCCGGTCTGAGCTTGACAGGCAAGCAGCTGGATAACAGCGACCAGGGTCTGGTCGAGGCCCATGACAGGCTGACGCTCAAGGTCGATGAGGTGATCAACCAGGCTGCCGGCTTTATCAATGCGCTGGCCGACCTGACGATCACGGGCGGGCGTATCGATAACCGCAGTGGGAAAATCAAAAGCCAGCAAGGCCTGGACCTCACCCTCAAGGGCGACCTGCAAAACAACCAAGGGCTGATCGATAGCCAGAGCACCCTTGATGTGGCTGCGGCAGCCCTGGACAACAGCGACGGTCGTCTCATGAGCGCTGCTGCGCTGGACCTCGGCGCTCGTGGCGCCTTGACCAACGTGGGCGGCAAGCTGGTGAGCGAGGGCGGCGTGCAGTTGCGCAGCGCCAGCCTGGACAACAGCCACAAAGGCGTGATCAGCGGCAAGGGCGCGGTACAGGTCACCACCGGTGACTTCGATAACAGCCAGGCCGGCAGCCTCGACAGTGGCGACACCCTGGACCTGACGGCGGCAAAACTGACCAACGCGGCCGGGCGCATCGGCAGTGACAAGGCACTGACCGCGAAGGTCAGCAGCCTCGAACAGCAGGGCGGCAGTCTGTTCAGCAACACCAGCCTGAGCCTGGACCTGAATCGGGGGCGGCTGAACAACCAGGGCGGCTTCATTCACGCACCGGGTGCGCTGCTGCTGAAAAACCTCAGTGACGTCGATAACCGCAACGGCGAAATCTCCAGCGACGCGACCTACGAACTCAACGCCAAGAGCCTGAACAACGACGGCGGCCAGTTGCTCGGCAACCAGGCATTGACCCTGCGGGTCGAACAGGCGCTCAGCTCCATCAAGGGCAAGATCGGTGCCTCGGCGCTGGAGGTAGAGGCCGCCAGCCTGGATAACAGCGCCGGCGCATTGACCAGCCGTTCCGGGCTGAAACTGACGGTACAGGGGTCATTGACCAACCAGGACCAGGGGCTGATCAACGCCATCAACGGCTTGAGCATCGCCAGCGGTGACTTGAACAACCGTCACGGTTCCGTTCTGGCCGGTGACTGGCTGAACCTGTCGGCCAAGGCGCTGAACAACACGGACAGCGGGCTGATCAACAGTAAAGGCGCGCTGGAGCTGACCGCGCACCAGTTGGACTCGAGCGATGCCGGCGAGGTATCGGCCAAGGGTGACATGAACCTCAAGGTCACGGGGCTGACGCAGCGTGGCGGTCGCCTGTTGGGCGACGGCGCGGTGACCCTGGACCTGGCCAATGGCGATCTCGACAACAGCCTCGGCAAGCTGAATGCCAAAGGCTTGTTGAGCATCAAGCAACTGCAGGACCTGAAGAACCAGCAGGGGACATTGTCCAGTCGTCAAGGCTTCACGCTGACGGGCCGCACGCTGGATAACAGCCAAGGCAAGTTGATCAGTGAGGCGGCACTGGGTGTCGTGTCCGGCCAGTTGCTGAATGCCAATGGCCTGGTGTCGGGGATCAAGGGCCTGACCGTCGAGGCGGGGAGCCTGGACAACCGCAACCACGGGACGCTCTCCAGCAAGGAGGGCAACCTGGCCGTTGATGTCAGCGGCGCCCTGCTGAACAGCGGCGCCGGCGCCCTGGCCAGCAATGGCACGCTCAAACTGAGCGCCGCGAGCCTGGACAACAGCGGCGAAGGGGTGGTCTCCAGTGTCGGCGGCCAGACGCTCACGGTCGCCGGCCTGCTGAATAACGCGGGCGGCGGTCTGCTCGACAGCGGTGCCACGCTTGATCTCAAGGCGGCAACCTTGAACAACAAGGCCGGCAACCTCAGTGCGTTGCAATCGGTCGATCTGCGCGCCGGCAGCCTGGACAACAGTGGCGGCAGCCTGGCGACCAAAGGTGCCCTGACCCTGGATGTGGCGGGTAACCTGGACAACGCCCTGGGTACCCTCAGCAGTGACGGGGCCTTGTTACTCAAGCACGCGGCCCACGTCGATAACCGCGGCGGCAAACTGATCGGCCAGGATCTGTTGACCTTCAATGCCGACAGCCTGGACAACCGTGACCACGGCACCGTGGCGGCCAATCAGCAAGCCACGCTGGGTGTCGCGGGAGCTGTCCAGAATGCTCAGGGCGGTTTGATTTACAGCCGTGATGCGGGTCTTGAGCTGACGGCTGCCAGCCTCGATAACAGCAAGGCCGCGGTGCAAAGCCAGAACGGCCTGACGCTGAACATCAGCGGCGACTTCAACAACCAGGGCGGCAAGGTCATCGGTCAGGACGGCGCGGTCAGTATTACCGCGGCCAGCGTCGACAACCGTGGCGGGGTGCTGTCGAGCCTCAAGGGCGCGCTTGAAACCCACATCAGTGGCGTGCTGCTCAACGGTTATGACCTGAACGACCAACGCCAGCGTGGCGTGATCGAAGCCCAGCGCTTGAACCTGCGTGCCTTGGCCGGGCTGAACAACAACGGGGGCCGCATTGCCGCGCGCCAGGGCGATGTCATCGTCAACACCGCCGGCTTCGATAACCGCAATGGCGGGCTTTACGCCAGCGGCCAGCTTGGCGTCACTGCGACTACGTTCGACAACGGCGGCGACAAAGGCGGGCAGGTCGCCGGTCAAGGCATCGATCTCGGCTTGAGCGGTGCATTGAATAACCGTTTGGGGGTTATCGAGAGTGACACCTCGCTGCTTATTCGTGCGGCCAGTATCGACAACGCTCAGGGTCAGCTACGGGCCGCAGGGAGCGGCGGCAAGAGCCTGTTCCAGATCGGCGGCTTGCTGGACAACCGTAACGGTCGCATCGAAGTGGCCAGTACCGACCTGGGCCTCAACGCGACGAGCTTGCAGAATGCCGGCGGTACCCTGCTGCACTCCGGCAAAGGGCAATTCGATATCTCGATGGCCAACGTCAGCGGGGCGGGCGGCACCCTGGTCACCCAAGGGGGGCTGACCCTTGCGGCCGATTCGTGGAGCAACACCAGCGTCATCCAGGCCGGGCGTCTGAAGGTCAATGTCAACAACTTCTACCAGAGTGCCAGCGGCCAACTGCTGGCCTCCGACAGCTTCGAAGGCGGTGGCGGCAACTGGACCAACGATGGCCTGATCGCCAGTGACGGCAGCCTGAGCCTGCAACTGTCCGGTGCCTACGGTGGCAACGGCCGATTGACCAGCCTGGGCGACATGAGCTTCGGCGCCGCCCAGCTCGACCTGCCAGGCTCCGCGACTATCGCCGGTGGTGGCAACACCCGGATCAATGTCGGCGGGGTGCTCACCAATCGCGGACGCCTGAGCTCCACCCAGGGGCTGACGGTCAATGCCGGGGCGATCAATAACTATGGCTCCCTCGGCAGCGCCGGGGCGCTGACCCTCAATTTCGGGACGCTGCTCAATTCCGGTGTCAGCGATGCCGAACACAGCTCGATCTTCAGCGGCGGCGACATGCAGTTGCTGGGCAACAGCTTCAGCAATCGCTATGCCGACGTTTACAGCATGGGCAGCCTGCTGGTGGCCGCCAATGCCGGGCAGGCCCAGTCGAGCCTGCTGGAAAACCGCTCCGGCACGATCGAAAGCCTGGGCGACATGACCATTCGCGCCATGACCGTGAAGAACGTCATGGACATCCTCACCTACTCGGAACACGAGAAGTACTACGCCGCAATCACTGAACTGCCGTGCGGCCCCTTTGGCGTATGCCATGTCAAGAAACATGGCAATCGGCGCAATGCGGTCTGGCAGCTCACCGAGCGTGATCGCCTGCAGGTGACCGCCAGTACGGCGGCCTCCAGTATCTCCAGCGGCGGGCAGCTGAACATCGGTGCCCAGGAGCTGAGCAACGAAAGCAGTGTTATCGCTTCCTCCGGCAACCTGGCGATCAATGCCGTCAGCATCAAGAACCAGGGGGTGGTGCCTCAGGACATTGAAACCACCACCATCAAATACAACCACGTGGATGAGTACCAGGGCGCGGTCGCCGCGGTGGCTGACTTCAATGCCAAAAATGGCGCAAAGCCCTCCAGTACCTTCGAAGCCGACCTGGCGCGGTTCAACGCCCTGATGACCGGTACCCGAAAACTGGCCGGTGGCGGTACCAAGACCCTGGACAGCAGCGACGGCAAGCACTTCGACGCCATTATCCAGTCCGGCGCCAGCGTCCAGCTCAACGCCTCGGAGAAGATCGACAACGGCGTGGTACGTGGTTATTACGCCTATGTCGGTGGTGGCAAGAAGACCGGCGACACCTCGGCGGGCAGTCAGTATTCGACGCCGATCTACATCAACTCGCAATTGCCGCCGGACCTGGCCAAGCAGCAGGTCAACCCCTTGGCCCTGCCAGGCTTCACGTTGCCGGTCGGGCAACACGGCCTGTTCCGCCTGAGCAGCGAAGGAGCCGGCGACACCGCGGCGACCCAGCGCAACCCGGCACCGATGGACTGGAGCATGGGCAGCATCAGCCTGAGATTCGCCGAGCGCGAGCAGAACCAGGCCCAGAGTCAGGCGCGGGCGATCCAGATCGATTCGCTGGCCCCGGTGGCGGCGACTGAGCGCAAGCTGGCGCAGGTTGGCGCGGTGCAGCCTGGCGTCGATGCCAGTCTGCCGACGATTAGCGTCACGACCCCGACGGACAGTGGAACGGCTACTCAGGGGCCGGTGTACAGCCGTACCCCGGCGCAACAGGTGCAAGGCAGCATTGTGCGGGTCCAGGGCATCCCGACGCTCGACAATCCCCCTCAAGCGCACAAATACCTGGTTGAAACCAACCCGGTGCTGACCAACCAGAAACAGTTCATGAGCTCGGACTACCTGCTGTCGAACCTGGGTTACAACCCCGACAACAGCTGGAAGCGCCTGGGCGACGGTTTCTACGAACAACGGCTGATCCAGCAGGCGGTGGTCGCCCGCACCGGCCAACGTTTCATCGACGGCCAGAACTCCGACGAGAAACTGTTCAAGTACCTGATGGATAACGCGCTGCAGAGCAAGCAGCAGCTCAACCTGGCGATCGGCACCTCGCTGACCTCCGAGCAGGTCGCGGCCCTGACCCACGACATCGTCTGGCTCGAATCGCATCAGGTGAATGGCGAGAACGTGCTGGTGCCGGTGCTGTACATGGCCCACGCCAACAACCGCCTGGCCGCCAACGGCGCGCTGATCGCCGGGCAGGACATCAGCCTGATCGCCGGCAAGGACCTGCTCAACGCAGGCACCCTGCGCGCCACCAACAACCTCTCGGCCAAGGCGGGCAACGACCTGGTCAATAGTGGCTTGATCGAAGCCGGCAATCGCCTGGACCTGCTGGCGGGCAACAACCTGGTGAACAAGGCGGGCGGCATCATCGCCGGTCGCGATGTGAACCTGAGCGCGCTCAATGGCGACCTGATCAACGAACGCACGGTCACCAGCCACCAGAACAGCGGCGGCGATCTGCAACAACGGCGTGACTTCCTCGACAGCGCCGCGCGTATCGAAGCCGCCAACGACCTGACGCTCAAGGCCGGTCGTGACTTCAACAACGCCGCTGGCGTGCTGCAAGCCGCCCGCGACACCACCATCAACGCCGGCCGGGATGCCAACCTTACCGCAGTCGAACAGCAGGACAACGAGACCCGGACCAACTCCCTGCACACCAGCACCAGCCAGCACGGCTCGGTGCTCACCAGCGGCCGCGACCTGACAATCAACAGCGGCCGCGATCTGTCGGCCATCGCCAGCCAGATCGACGCCAAACGCAACCTCGCCATGGCCGCCACCGGCAACCTGACCCTGGCCTCGGCGGCGGACGAACAGCACTCGTACTCCAGTTCCAAGAAGTACAAGGGCCAGTCCGACAAGGTCAGCCAGGTCTCCACGGCGGTGACCGCGGGTGGCAGCGTGGCACTGAGTGCCGGCAAGGATCTGGAGCTGATTGCCAGCCGGGTGAGTGCGGGGGACGAGGCGTATCTGGTGGCCGGCGGCAACCTGGCGCTGGAGTCCGCGGAAGACAGCAACTACAGCTTCTACAGCAAGACCAAGAAGAGCTCGTCGGGCAAGAAGAGTCGGCTTGATGAGGTGGCTAGCACCACCAACATCGCCAGTTCAGTCACCTCGGGTAATAACAGCGTGTTGATCGCTGGCAACGACTTGTTGGTCAAAGGCAGCGAAGTCGCAGCAGACAAAGGCGCTGCCCGGCTGACGGCGGGTAATGACGTGCAAATCCTGGCCGTCAGCGACTCCAACAGCGCGCGCCACGAGAGCAGTAAAAGCAAAAGCAGCTGGGGCGGCCTGAAGGCCAGCAAGGTCCAGGACAAACTGGCGGAAACCCAGACCAAGGCGGTCGGCAGCATCATTTCCGGCAACACCGTGGACGTGGTTGCCAAGCACGATGCCACCGTTACTGGTTCCGCGCTGGTCAGCACCAAAGACCTGAGCGTACAGGCCGGCAATGACCTGACCATCGACGCGGCTGAAAATACCTTCACCCGTAGCGAGTTGCACAAGCAGAAAAACCGCGACCTGATGGGCGTGCTCACCGCCAACAACCTGGGCGTGGACGACATCACCGGCAACCAGCACTTGTCGATCAGCAGCAGTAACCACACCGGCAAGGCGGCGCAAACCACCTTGACCGGCAGTACCGTGGGTTCGAGCGAAGGCAGTGTGAAGCTTGAGGCGGGGCGTGAGTTGAAGGTGGTGGCCAGTGATTTGGTCAGCACCAAGGATATGGCCCTTAAAGGTTCCAATGTCACCATTACCGCGGGTATGGAGAGCGCTAGCCAGAGCTCTACCGACAAGTCCAAGAGCCTTGCCGTGGGGCGTGTGATCGGCGGCACCGTTGTGGATACTGCACGGAGTATTCGTGATGGGGTCAAGGCCGCAAAAGAGGCGGATGACCCGCGCCTCAAGGCCGTGAAGCTGGCCCAGGTCGCCATGGATGCCTACAACCTTGGCGGGTACGCCTCGGATGCCAATGGTCAGAGTTCCGGTTTCAAAGACAAGCAAGGTGGGACGGCCAGCAATGGTTCGTTGATCAAAATCGGTACTGAGCTTGCCAATACCCACAGCAAGAGCACCAGCGAATACACCAGTGAAACTGCCAAGCAAAGCACGCTCAATGTGGGTAAAGAGCTGTCTATCGTGGCAACGGGTAAGGCACCTGATACCCAAGGCGATATCCATGTGGTGGGCAGCGACCTGAAGGCAGGCAGTACCACGCTGGTGGCCAAAAACGACATCACCCTGGAAAGTGCGCAGAACACCACTGAGAGAAAAAACGACAGTAAAAACAACAAAACCAGCATCGGTGCCAGCTTCAACATCGGTGAGCAAAACGGTTTCACCCTGGACCTGGGGGCACAGATCGCCAAAGGCATGGGTTCGGGCAGCTCGGTCACTCAGGTCAACAGCACGCTGGAAACCGGTGCACTGGTCCTGAACAGCGGCAAGGACACGACCTTGGCCGGCGCCCAGGTACATGCCGACAGCATCCAGGCAGATGTCGGCGGCAATCTCAACATCGCTTCACGGCAGGACACCGAGACGCAGAAGAGCAAGCAAAGCAGCGCTGGTTTTGGCGCGAGCATTTGCGTACCGCCGTTCTGCTACGGCTCGATGGTCACGGCGTCCGGGAGCATGTCCGCCGGCAACATGAGCAGCGATTACAAGGGGGTCACTGACCAGAGTGGTCTGTATGCGGGCAAGGGCGGCTACACGATCGATGTCGGCAAGAACACCACCTTGCAAGGCGCCGTCATCGCGAGTGAGGCCTCTGCCGACAAGAACCTGCTGATCACTGATCGGTTGCTGCTCAGCGACATCAAGAACACCAGCGAAATCAAAAGCACATCGGCCAGCGCCAGTGTTTCCAGTGGCTCGGGAGGCACGACACTGGGGGCTCCGATGGGCATGGCGCTCAATGAGTCGGACCATAGCCGGACCCAGTCAGCGGTCAGCGAGGGCACGATTATCGTGCGCAATCCTGAGGGCGCCAATGACTTGGTTGGCCTCAATCGCGACACGGCCAATGCCAACAAGAAACTCGACAAACCCGATGAAAAGGCCATGCGCGAGCGTATGGAGCTGATCACCAGTTCGGTGGCGCTGGCGCAAAGCATTGGCAATACCATCGCTACAGACAAAATCCGCGAGGCAGAAGATGCCAATAGCGACACGGCGAAAACGGCGCGGCAAAAGTTACTGGACAAGGGGATCGTCAACCCGACAACCGATCAGGTAAGGCAGCAGGTCCAGCAAGATTACGGTGTGGGAAGCAGCTTCCAGCGCACCACCCAGGTTGTGTCGGCCATCGTGCAGGGGATTGCAGGTGGGAATATCGGAGCGGCCGCTGCGGGGGCAGCGGCGCCGTATCTGGCACGGACAGTGAAGGAAATGACCGAGGGCGATGCCGCCGCGAACCTCATGGCTCACGCGGTGCTGGGCGCAGTGCTGGCCAGGGCCGGCGGTAACTCGGCACTGGCAGGGGCAGGTGGCGCTGTAGCCGCTGAGGTCACGGCGAAGTTGATCCGCAGCCAGCTGTATGGCGACGTCAGCAACGAAGAGCTGACGCCGGAGCAGAAGCAAACGATCTCCGTATTGTCGACATTGGCGGCGGGTATTGCGGGCTCTGCTGTGGGCAAGGATGCGCTGAATGCGGTGGCGGCGGCTCAGGTTGGGAAGAATGCGGTTGAGAATAATTATCTTAGTGTGCGCGAGGCTCAGAAAAAGAAAGATCTATTAGCTAAAGAGCGTCAAGGCACAATTACATCTGAGGAAGTCAAAGAATTAGTAGCTATAAACAAGCTTGACCAAGATAGAGATTCTGCAATCCGTGCAGCTTGTACTGCGGGCAATAAGGCTGGAGCGGAGTGTGGACGTCTAGTTGCGTTGGCAAATAGTGCGTTAGCGCAATATGGTCAAAATGTTAGCTATTCACTGCTTTATAAAGATTTGTTTCCGAACGACGCTGCTAACGTTGAGAGGGTATTGAGAGGGTTAGATTCTGGGAGCATTACCCGGGACTCTGCTATAACCGCAATCGTTAAAGAGTCGGGGAGAAGTCGAGAGGAAATTGAGCAGCGTTATGACTTGGCGATGACCCTGCAGGCAGTGACTTCAACCCTTGCAGGTTTCTATGGGGTTAAGGCGGCTGTTCCTGAAACTCGATCATCAGGTGGTGAAGCTGCGAAGGGAGCAGCACTCGACTTGGTGTCTGGGGAAACGAAAACTGTAGGTACTGGCAAAGCTGCAGCTAATGATGCAAGCTTCGGTACAAGCGTGGGAGGAGGAACAGCTAAGCTCCTAGATGATGCTAGTAAACAATTAGAGCAATACATCAGGACGTTTGATAAATATAAACCGCCAACCGCGATTGGTGCCGTAGATCCATTGACAGGAAAAATAGTCACCATGTCCAGCGGGAAAGTACCGACTAAAATTGCACCTGAATTACAGATGTATGCAGATAAGTTGGGAGGCTTGGGTGTTAAAACTGCATGTGGAAACACTCTAGGGCGTTGTGCTGAGTTTAGAGCTGCTAATGAACTGCTTTTGAGTAATCCTGCTCTTAAGCTTAACGATATTAAATTTACTCCTGCTATTCGTCCAAGAACGGGAGAGGTTGTTCCTCGTTGTGAAAACTGTACTAATATTTTTGGAGCGGAATGATGGAGATGGATGATGAGTTTTTAGAAACTAATGATTTGGATTGGTTTGCTTGCTGCCAAGATGGGCTGCTTGCGCATTTTGCGAGTGGAGGCCGAGGATTTGTTCCTGTAGCGATAAGGAAGTCAGTTTTTGAATATGAAGTTATTTATGATTATTTTTATTCGTTGACTGATGGTTTTGAGTTTGAAGTTGTTGAAAGAAATTTGCAGGAATTTAATTCTGCTGCTCAGCGTGATCGTTATTTGCAGTCGTTTGTGGAAATGGCGAAAAGAGGTTTGTTTAGTTACGATGTGAGTGATGCTGGTTATAAGCTGATAGCTAGGCCTAAAGGGTTTAAAAAGTTTCAGGAATTGCCGGATGAAATTAAAAATGTTCTTCATGTGTTATCGGTGAGTGTTTCTGAGAATGTAGATGTAAGTAATGATGTTTAGACTTGAATAATGCACTCAAGCGCTAAGGTATTTGCTGGCTTTGTGAATTGGTTGCTCTCTTTGTGTCTTGTTTCTGAGGGGGAACTTCTTGAAATACTTGAGGGGTTTGATGGTGTTCAGGGAGTTATAGAAAGCAATTTGTATATATCAGCATACGAGGAGATCGCTCGCTACCTTGCCCATCTTCGATCTTTTGAAGAAATGATTTTCTTTGTTGAATCGAATAGTGAAGTTCTGAGCGAGTTGCCAGGGGAGCAGTATTACTTTGTTGAGGCTGTAGTTGATGTGTATTCTGTCGGTGGACAAAATGTTGCGAGGTTGATTGATGCCTCACCCAAAAGATATAGGGAGTATTTGATTAAGCGCTTTGGGTAGTTGGTGCAAAAGGAGTCAATCCTCCGTCCGTACCATGTAATGCAAGTAATCTTTTGGAGGGGGGCAGGCAAATGCTGGCCAGATTAGTAGGCTTTTCAAGCTAGATGGTACGCCAGTCAATGGAGCGGTATGTCGAGCGAATAACCAAGGATGCTGTAAAACGATTGGGAGCAACATATCAGAAATATCAATTCTGATGGAATATTGATATCGGATAAGGTTAAAGGGCTGCAATAATGATCCTTGTTAGGGTTTTAGATGCAGAAGGTGAGTTGCTGAATGTACTTTATGATTTGAGTGCGCTTGAGTATAGGCAGCGCAAGCCAGAGGTGTGGGTGAAAGATCACTTTGAAAGATAGGATCGCTCGAGTCTTCCTCCGTATGTATCCTTTCGATTTGGAAGAGAGGATGATCGTATTGTTTCTACTTTGAGGGGGGCGGTTAGTTTATATAAAGGTCTGATAGATTGGGTCTTGACAGGGTATGAGCGCCATGCGTTTCCTGGCATGAATTGGGTGATAGAGCCTGCGCGAATTAAAGAGGTAGAGACTAAGGCTGGGGCTTTGGGTTTGTCGCCTGAGGACTATCTTTCTGAATATGAGCCGGAGTTTGGCCCTATTTCTTTTGAAGACTTGGTCGGATTAACCCAATATGTTCGTCAAGTATTTTCAGGGCAGGGCAACCTCAGCTCTTGAACTGGGGTGTTGTATTTGTCTTGCCGTAATCACCAGACGCCCTTCATGATTTAACTCTAAAATTCTTAGTTACCTAAAGCCCCGCAAAACATCTCCGTAACCGACCCGAGCGCTGCCTCGAATCCTAAGAACTACGGCACACATCAAATCGAAATCGACGTGAAGCGATTGCAGCAGGATATTGATTCCGGTGTATTGCCAAACACTAGGTTCTTGAGCAACCGTGAAGTCACGGCCGAGTTGCAATCAAAGGTAGATGCGGCACGGGAGAAATACACGAACAACCCCTCCACGAAAAATGAGACTTCATTGACGAGGGCAGAGGCAGACTTGAGCAACGCCACGCGTGATGGCGAGTGCTTGATCAAGGGCTGTGTCCCGGCCGGCTATATTAAATTTATCGATAAATAGGTATTTGTCATGGATCGGAAAACAAACGACCTGCTTAATAGCATTCCGGAGCATGCAGATTATGCAGCTGATGCAGGAGACTTGGACCCGGAGGATATTCCGCAGGAAAGAATGGATGCTGTGATGGATTTGCTTCGTCACGCAGATAATGACGTGGTGCGCTTCCTGGCTGCGAAGTTATTGACCAGTTGGGGGGTCCATGAAGGCTTGATTGCCTTGGAGAAGAACATGGAAAGACCCGAAATTATCGAAGGCATCTATTCTCATAGGCTGCATGGATACGATGATACTTATCGTCAGATACTTATGGCAGTGACCATGTATTTTGCCAATATGGCTGACAGGGGGGAAAGAGAGGTGGCGAGAACCCAGGTCTACTCACCCTTGTCGAAAATCATAGCGTTGGCGGGCAGCAAACCTTTTGAAATAGCCGATGCTTTTGCTTTCGTGAAGCGTGAAAGATATCTGGAGTATGTACTTCCTATTAAACAGCATCTTGTTTCGATAATTGATCATCCAGAAATACATCGTTGGAAGATTTATGATGCTATCGAATTATTGATGGGTTTTGATCCTGAGTTCGTCATGTCTCTATTGAAAGAAAAAAACAAGACGATTGATGATTTCAGACCAACAGTACAGGGTTGACCCAGTAAGCGGGAGGCAAGGCTCAGGTCGGCTCCGGTGCAAAAGGTACTATTGGACTACCGAAGCCTACTGTAGAGCTGTTCGGTGGTAAGGATGCTCAAACTTCTGGTGCAATCAATAAAGGGAAGTTTGAGTGATGTGTCGGTAAGGCGCTGTTATATCGATTGGAGCTGGCGAGGAATCTCAAACATCTGCTCAATATAGTGGAGATATGAAAAAGACATTTCGTTCAATAGCGGCCGCTATGGGGTCTAAGTGGGAGCCGGAACGCGAACCTTCGTCCTTGACTCAGTGGTACTTGTCCGCTCTCGATATCCCTATTGAGGAACTTGGGCTTGAGGATCTATGTCGGGCTTTGAGGCAGGATTTATTCTCACTTGAATTACTGCCAATTGCCGTTGATGTTCTATCCAAAGACCTGCTCTCAGGTTTCTTTGATGATGGGGAGTTGCTGGCCCTGATCAATGATTTGCCATTGATCTATTGGTCTGATAATGAGCTTTTGGCTCAAAGGCTTTTATCTGTTCTTGTTAATGGTGAATATTTACTGAGTGAGGAGCCTGAGACATTGCTTGTGGCTAAGGGGTTGGAAGTTAAATTGCGAGAGGTATTGATTGAATAGGTTTGATGGTCATTTAGCTCGTGTAGTCTAATCCAGAACACAGGCCGGGTGATGCTAAGGTCTGATTAGTTTTAAAAATGGGCATGGGGAACTCACAATTGAAGGCGTTAAAGCTCGAAAGGCCAAGCGGGCGACTTTAAGATCGCCCGCTATTGCTTAGGCTGAAATCTGTTCCTGTAATTTTCGCCCTGTTACATCTAGAAGATCGCAACCGTCACGCAACAGAATAGTGCAGACCAACGTCAACTCCTGAAGAACCATAGGGTGGCTTCTAGCATTTTCAGGTTCCACAAAGTTTTCCAACAACTGAGTCACCGCACGAATGCGATAAGCCGCTGCATCGTGCAGCACATCGACAGGTGCCTGGGTGTCGATCAGCAGGTAGGGAATGTTGCAGTCGTGGCCGGTAATGGGCATGTAGCGGTTCATATGTGTAACTCCATTCAGTTGAAAAGAGCTATCACTCAAACGTCGCCAAACGAAAGGTGGCAGCTGTACGCGGGTTGGCGAGCCGGGAATGGAAAACCGACAGGCCCGAAGGCCTCCCGCGCACAACTGCCGTAAAGCAGCTTTGCATGCGCAAAAGCTTCTGTAATTAGAAATCTTTTGCACACCATTCCCCAGGTCGCCAAACCCGGTCGCCATCTGGGCGACCCACCGACTGTAAATCGCACTGTGGTTGGCGGGAATAAGGTGAGTGCACAGCAGGCTGTAGGGCTTTTCTGATTAGCCCAGAAGGAAGCTGTCGGCTTGGCGGGCAGCTCCAATACCCAATAAAACACCCCGTGCGTTTTCCAGAGTACGGCTTCCCGCAAAAGGTTTCGGGCAATACTGGCACTTTGCTAAAAGCACTGGGCTCAGACGAGAACTTTCGGCCCCAAGCTCTGTTACCATTCGGCGCGCACATCCGTTCGGCAGGGCCTGTGGCGGCTGTTTCAGCGGTTCCGGCTGCGGTCGGTCTCTTGTCACGGCTTGCGCGGGATGTGCACGCATAGCCTCCTGATTTCCAGACGGCATCGCTTTTGCGCGGTGCTTTCGATGCTCCTGTCTGTACCTGATTCCGAGGGGTGGAAGCCCCTTCGCCTATTCACCTGTCAAAGGATGATGGAGCTTTTGAACCAAGGCTCCACACTGGGAATACGCCTATGAACTACCTCGAACGCTCCATGTCTGCCCTCCGCTCGGTCGGTATCAACTTTCCCACCCAGGATGCACCCGTGCTGGCGCTGCTGGACAAGGTGTCGGTGTATGACGCCAACCGGGTGACCAATATCGCCGCGACCCTGCAACAGTCCACGGTCTTTAATGCCTCGGTACGCGACAAGCTGCAGAGCATGGATATCAGTACCCGGTATGCCGACATCGCCGCCAGTTTCGACTCGATTCAGGCCGACGCGCAGCAGATGATGGAGTGGATGGCCGACGGCAAGCTGCAATTCTCCGAGCGGATCCAGCTGACCTGGCTGAACATGCGCCGTGGCTCGATTCCGGATCGCTTCGAGGACATTCGCAAGAATTATCTGGCGGTGGCCAAGTCGGCCAATGAGCAGATCCAGCTGGAAACCCTGATTCTCGAGGCTTACCAGGATTATCGCCTGGCCATGAAGACGGCCGAGGTCGATGCCTGTGAGGTGCAGAAAGTGGCCCAGGCGCAGCTCGATGCCGGGCGTAAAACCCTGGCGGACGCCGGTACGGCGCTGGAGGTGGCCGAGCTGGAGGCGGCCGAGCGGGTGAAGCTGGAGCTGGCGCGGGATGTGGCGTTGCGCAATCTGCAGGACGAGGACAAGCGCTACCAGATCATCACCGACATCGCCGATCAGCTGAAGGCGGGCTACAACGCGGCCGAGCTGGTGTTCGCGCGCTTGAGCCAGTACCACTCGGTGAAGGAGCGCCTGTATCAGCGCGCCGTGAGCTTTTTCGCCACCAATGAAATCGTGCTCACCGGCCTGGCGGCGGGCTTCACGTCGTCCGGCGGGTTGGCCGAGGTCACCCAGACCCTCAATGCCATGAACGACGGCATAAACTCCAGCCTCGAGGCCCAGGCCAAGGTCGGCGGGGAGCAGCTCGAGGCCGCGCTCAAAGCGGGCTACGGGACCAACCTGAAAGTCAGTTCGGTCAAGGCCCTGGCCGAGGCGGTGGTCGACTTCCAGGCCAGCAGCCTGAGCCTGATCCAGGAGCTGCGCAAGGAGTCCGCTTCGGCGGCCGCCGAGATCGAGTCGATTACCGAGGACAGCAAGCGTCGCTTCAGCGCGCTCCTGCAAAAGGGGCTCTGAGGTGAGCCAGGTTTCCCTCACCGAACAGATGGGGGCCATGGCCCTGATCGACGAGCTGCGGCACAGCCAGGCCGAGGTGCAGAAACACCTGGACCTGCCCCGGCATCGTCAATTGGTGGCTGAACGAATTCGCGAGTTCTATCGATCCCGGGGGATCGAGGTCGAGGATGCTCTGGTCGAGGAGGGCGTGCGGAATTTCTTCGCCACTCGACTGACCTACGAGGCCCAGCCGATGGGCCTATGGTCGAAATGCTTGGCGCAGGTCTATATCACTCGCGCTCAATGGTTGATGCCCCTGGCGGTGTTCTCGATCGTGAGTCTGGGCGCGATTTTCATGGCGCGGCCGGTAGCCAATTTTTTTGGCGAGGTGCGGCTGCAGACCACCCAGACTCAGGTGGATCAGGCACGGACCCTGGCTGATGCTCGGGGCGTGCAGTTGGATCGTCTGGAAAAACGCCTGTCAGGCCTTGAGTCGGAAGCGTTGGCCGCCAATCTGTCGGCCGCGGTCCGGCTGCTCAAGCCTGTCCATGAGGCGCTGGAGAAGCTTCGCCTGGCGCAGCCGATCACCTTGCCGCCAAAAGTCACCGCACAGAGCCGGGCAGAGGACGCCGCGCTGGCCGTTGCGGTGACTGAAAGCCTGAAGAAGGAGGCTGCCGACCTGCAGGCGCTGGAGCCTCAGCTGAATACGGCTGCGCTGCTTCTGGCGGCTGATACCAAGCTGAAAACCCAGGTGACGTCTGCGTCGTTCGCGGTGCTCGGCGCGACCTACCCGGCGCTTGCTGCCGCGGCAACCAAGGCGCGCTCCGTATTGGATCAGGCCGATACCCAAGGCCAGCCGGCGGTTCAGTCGGCGCTTGAGCAGCTGGATGCGCTGATAGCGCAAACCCGTGTGATCAGCCCCTATCTCACGCAGTTGCAAGAGGCCCGAGGCAACCTGCGCAAGATGGGCTTGAGCAAGGCGGACGCCGAGCAGTTCCAACCCTTGTTCGCCAAGGTCGATCAGGCCGTCAAGGATATGGATACGGCGGCGGCCGAGCATGGCCTGCAGGAGCTCGAACGACTGCGGACCGTCGCAGCCACGCCGTTGACCCTGGAAGTGGTCAGCCGTACCGGCGAGAAGTCGATGATCGAACGCAACTATGATCCGACTGGAGGCAAGACCTGGTATCTGCTGACCGAGGCGAGCGATGCCTCAGGCAATGTGGTCTCGGTACCCATCACCAGCATCGAGAGCGGGGAGCGGCGTTATGCCTCGATCTTTGGCGTGCGCGTCAGTCAGGCAACCTATCAGGCCGCCAAGAATGACAAGCTTCTGGATGGTCATGTCGATGATCGCTTGATGGGTAAAAAGGCGGCCAACTCGCTGACCTTTACCTTCGTTAAAGGGCCTGTCAAAACCAAACCCGATTACATCCTGGAGTGGTAATGAACTCGAGCAGCATGATTGCGTCCCTTGGCGAGAACTCTCGGCGATACGAGGCCGAACTGCGTAGGTTCCAGCTCGAGTTGTCCAATGCCCACGAGCAGGAGTTGCGCCTGCAGCAGCAGATCGCTGGCGTCTTTCCACAGATTGCCAACTTTCAGCTGGCCGGTGGGGCTCGGCTGTCGGACGAGGTTCAGCGTTTGCTGGACCAGCGGGAGCGGAGCGAGTCCGAGTTGCGTGAGCAATTGGCGGTGGCGGAGGCCGGGGTTGCCAAGCACCTGCAGGAGATGTCGACGGTTTCCCAGGAAATCGAGGCCCTCGTTGCCGATGTCGACCGGCAGTTGACGGTAGATCCAGCGTACCAACAGCAAGCCGCGATCCTCGCGGAGGCCGTCGAGCGTTGCAACGAAGCGGCCGCGTCTTACCAGGAGCTGCGTGATGAATGTCGCGGCAAGCTTCGGGCCTTTCAGACCGAGCCTCTGTACCTCTACTTGAAGGGCCGCGGGTTCGGTACGGATCGTTATGTTGGCCGGTCGTTTTTTCGGGAGTTGGATCGGTGGATTGCTCGCCTGTGCAATTTCCCGCAGAACAGCGCGATCGAGCAGAGCCTTCTGGCCATGCAGGAAGCCAATGAAGGCGCCCAGTGGCAACGGGACAGCCATCGGGCCGTTCAGGAGGCCGAGCTGGCGCGGCTGTATCAGCAAGCCCTGGCGGGCACCCTGTTGTCGGTGCTGCAAGCGCGCCTGAAGACGGAGCGCGAGGCCGTGGAGGCCGGCAAGGCTCAGGCCAATGCCGTTCATGAGCGCCTGGGGCTGTTCGTCTCCAAGGGGGACGAGCACTTTGCCCAGGTTGCTGAGCTGTTGTCCCGGCAATTGGCCGAGATGAGTGATGCCAAGCTTGAGCACTTGGCCGGACAGACAACGACGCCGCAGGACGACGAGCTGGTGCAGAGGGTGCGTGATTTGCGTTCTGAGCTCGATGATCTGCGGTTGCGCGTGCCGTTCCTGGAGATGAAGTGCAGGGATACCGAGCGCGACTATGCAAGAGCCAAGCAGCTTGAGCGTGAATTACAGTCGAGTGGGTCTATCAGCGGTAGCTACAGCTATTCCGCAGGTATGAATCTTGACTCTCTGGTTGCCGGGTTCATGCAGGGCGCGCTGTCCCTCTCCCAGGTGGCGAATGAGGTGGGGAGCCATCGCCGCGCCAGCAGGCCGGCCCCGAGCTTTTGGAGCAGTGGCTCCAGCAGCGGTTCGAGCAGCCATTCCAGCAGTCGCCCGAGCAATTCCGCAAGCAGTAGCTCAAGTTCCAGCAGCTCGTTCAGTTCCTCCCGATCGACGGGCGGCGGTGGGTTCTCTACCAGCGACAGCCTTTAGGCCGAGTATTCCTGAGGCGTAAAAAACGGGGCAGCGTTGGCTGCCCCGTGTCGTTTCTCCGTTCGTTACGGCTTACAACGCCTTCACCGGAATACAGATCTCACATTCCAGTTCCCCCGTCTTCATGTCGTATTTCGCGTCCACCGGATAACGTTCGAACGCTGGCCGTGCATCGAATTGCATGCCGCTCTTGGGCAGCCAGTCGCGGCACAGTTCGGTCCAGGCGTCGGCGATGTCGGGGCCTTTGCCCTGGTAGTGGGCGACGGCGTAGAGGCCGCTGAGCAGGGTGGTGACGACGGCGGGGGCGCTGGCCTTGAAGTCGGCAGGGACTTCGACGCAGGCGTCGTAGCGGCATTTTTCCGGTGGGGTGACGTAGGGATCGTCGTGGCCGATGCCGTAGCGCGCACGGCCCAGCAGGCCGTTTTCGACCATCCAGGGGGCGACGGTGTCGCGCCAGAAGGTGCCGATGCCTGGCCCGTAGGGGCCGATGTAGCGCAGGTAGGCGACGCGGACCGGTGGCAGTTCCTTGAGGGTGACGTTCATCGTGAGTTCCTTCAGGTGGATGAAGGCGTCAGGATCGTCGAAGGCCGGGATGTGCGTCTGATCAGGATTGCTCAATTCGCGCAGGCGCCGTTCGCGGACGTCGCTGAGGCGGCGGTGCCAACGCTTGGGTTCGGTACTGCGCCAGGTGCTCGGGGTGACCGAGAAATGCTGCTTGAACGCCCGGGAGAACGCTTCGCCGGAGCTGAAACCGACCTCCAGCGCCACCTCCAGAATGCTCAATTCCGGATGACTGGCCAGCTGATAGGCGGCACAGGCCAGGCGCCGCCGGCGCAGGTAGTCGCCCAGGGTTTCGCCGACCCAGGCGGTGAACAGGCGATGGAAGTGAAAGGGCGAAAAATGCGCGACCTGCGCGAGTTCGGCCAGCTCCAGCGGCTGGTCCAGGTGTTGGTCGATATGCTCCAGCACCCGGTTCATGCGCAGGGTGTATTCGTGGAGGCTGTGATAGGCAGAGCTCATGGAGCCAAGTTTAGCCGGGGGCGAGACGGTGGGTTTGCGCCGGCCGGTTTTTTTGTCGTGACAGGACGGACGAGATCGCGAGCAAGCTCGCTCCTACAGGGGCGGGCTTGTTCGCGATCTCGGTCTAACGCTCAGGAACCGCCATGGCAGCAACTGGCGGCCGGTTTGTCGTCATAACGATCATGGTGCCTGACCCAGTCCATGATCTGCTCTTCATTGCGCCCTTTGGGTGTCAGGTCCAGGTAGTTGTAGGCCCCCACCAGCAGGTCCAGGCCACGGGCGTAGGTGGAGTAGGTGTGGAAGATCTCGCCGGCTTCATTGCGGTAGAACACGCTGAGGCCGGGCAGCTCTTCTTCGGCGCCGTCGGTCTTTTCATAGTTGTAGGTGGCGGTGCCGGCGGCGACCTCGTCGGCCCGGGCGCAGACCCCGAAGTCATAGTTGAAATCACAGCCGGCGGACGAGACCCAGTCGAACTTCCAGCCCATGCGCCGCTTGAACGCCTGGAACTCGGCGAAGGGCGCGTGGGACACCGCCACCAGCGCGATGTCGTGATGGGCCAGGTGCTGGTTGGCGCCGTCGATATGGTCGGAGAGAAAGGAGCAACCCGGGCAACCTTCGTCCCAGCCTTCGGCGAACATGAAGTGGTAGACCACCAGTTGGCTGTGATCGCCGAACAGGTCGGCCAGGCTCAGTTCGCCGTGGGGGCCCTGGAAGCGGTAGGGCTTGTCGATTTTCACCCAGGGCAGGGCGCGCCGCTCGGCGCTGAGCTGGTCGCGCTGGCGGGTGAACGCCTTTTCGTGAATCAGGTGCTGCTTGCGGGCCTGTATCCATTGTTCCCGGGATACGACCGGATGATCGTTGAGGTGCATGACGTCTTCTCCTGCGACAAAGGTGGCGCGGCGACAGTGCCTACACAGGCTAGTCGTTTCACCCGCGGGCAAATCGACAGCCGCCGGACGGTTCCGCCCAACGGTCGCCCGCCAGCCCCACCTCGCTGGACGGCTATTCAGGCGTTACTTCTGGCGTGCCGTCCTCATGCATTTCAACGCTTCGAATTCATTGCGCACATTCTGCAGCTTGTTGCGCAGATGCTTGCGCTGGGTTGGCGTGCTTTGGGCCATCACGTCCACCAGCAGGTTGCGCGACGCCTGTTCGCTGTTGGCATAGGCCTGGCGATAAGCCGGTGTCCAGAAGCTTTCGCGATCCACCAGCAGGCGCTCGATGCGTTTGTCGAAGTCGCTGTTCTGGCGTTGTTCCAGCGCGGCACTGAACTGCGCCTGCCAGTTGGCCCGGTTGGCAAGCCAGAGCTGGTTCTGTTCGCCGAGGGACGTCGACCAGTCCGCCACCCGCCGGGTCTGCTCGGGAGTGAGGGAGCCGAGCCAGGTAGTCAGGCGTTTGTCCATGCGTTCGGCGCGCAGCCTGATCTGTTGTTCCAGTGGTGACTTGAGGTATTTGCTGCGGCGTTGGCGCATGTCCTTGGCGAAGGCCGCCTTCATTTCCGCGACCTGTTGATCATCCAGGCCTCGCAACAACTCGATGGCCGACGGCGCGATCGCGCGGGCGGTCTGGGCAATGGCCTGCTTGGCTTCGCGGGTGAACTCTTGCAGCTCGGCATCGTTGACCTGATTGCGCTCGACCATCTGCTGCAGGCGGTCCAGGTAGTCCAGGTAGCCGGGCAGTTGCGTGCCGCAATGCCAGCTCAGGTGTTCCTTGAGGCGCTCGTTGAACCAGATTTTCTGCTCGCGGTTCATTTCCAGGTAGTCGTTGAGCGTCCAGGGAATGATCACATCGAGGTTGCGGTAAGCCAGGCCGACCCGATTGCAGGAGGTCAGCACCAGGCTTAGCAGCAGTAGCAGGGTGAGGTGTTGCAGCCGGCGCGACATGGCAAGTCCTTGCGAAGGCCTGGGGTTGTAAGGCATGGGTTTCTTATCTGAACCCGGAACGCTTCCGGCAGTTCAGCCGCTCAATAGAACGAGTGCTCGGCCTTGAAGGTGAGCAGACCGTCGCATTGCGCGTTATGTCCAGAATAGGCCGAACAATCGCTACCGTTGAGGCTGGAGTCGCTGTAGATCAGTTTCAGGTCGATGCCCATCCAGGGGCGGGAGAACTTGATCGACCAGTCGTTGAAACTGCTGACGTAGCCGCTGCTCACCGAAACCGGGTTGCCCAGCTGATGAGTGGTGTACTTGATGCTGACGCCGATGCCGAACGGCTGGTTGCCGCCCAGGTCGGCGAACAGGGTGCTGTTGCGCGTGTCCGGGTCCTGGCTGAACGCGGCGCCGAAGCGGCTGCCCAGCAGCGTCAGGCCGCCGTAGAACTCCTGGCTGTCCTGCGGGGCCAGTTGCGGGTAGTTGTACTGGATCATCCCCACTTCATAACCCAGGGTCTTATCGAAGGGGCGCTTGAAGCCCAGGTAGGAGTCCACTTCCAGGTCGCTCTCGCCCAGGCCCATGCTCGGCGACCACTGGCCGATGTACCAGCCACTGTCGTGGGTCAGGTCCAGGCCGCCATGGAACGAACCGGTGGCTGAGGGTTTGACCAGGCCCTGGGCCATGCTGCGGCTCGGGGTGCTGCTGAGCTTGAGGTCGAAATCCCCCAGTTCGCGCTGGAAGATCTGCCCGTGGACCAAGGGGCTGGCGAGAAGGCTGGCGAGCAGCACATGAGACGGTTTGAGCATGCTTCACTCCATGAAACGCGAGGAGCAGGAACCGCGAAACCTGCTGAAATGCTCGATCTAGAGGTGTGCAAGGATACCGGCGAAACCTCGGGGATGAGGGCCGTTCGTCGATTTTTACAGGAGGGGAGGGCTCAGAACTCTAGTCCTAGCGCTTTGAGGCTCAAAGCGCATAGGGACCAGGAGGTGTTGCGGAGGGATTACTTCTTGCCCAGGCTGATCTGCTTGGACGGGCCGAAAGTCTGGCCGCTGACGCCTTTGGCAATTTGCTGGATCTCGCCGCCGGATTTCAGGAAAGCAGCAATCTGATCGTTGATCGATTCGCTGGTTTCAACGGCTGGAGCTGGCTTTGCTTTGCTGTTGGATGCTTTTACACGCATGGCGGCCATTAACCTTCAGGAAATTAATTTGGCCAGCCATCATACATGAAATGCTTGACAATTGCTTGGTAAATATCCTCCTGGAATAACGGTGGAAAACTCTCGAATAATCCTAAGTTGATCTCGGGAATATCCCCATAAGCTGCTGTTTTAAATAAAGACAATGGTAAAAAGAAAGGCTTGCTCGGCGGCGCTGAGGCAAAAGCCGCTGCCGGTTGGCCTGACGGGCGGAACCGGTTGCTGGCGCAAAGCCATAAAAATCAAGGCATTCAGGAAAATATCCGCTGCTATCCGGCGACTCGGGCCAACCAGGCCCGGAAAAACGGGTAGAATGCCGCCCACGCAATGAGGGTATTGGAAATGGCTTTAGTCGGGCGCTACAACAGTTTGCAAGTGGTTAAACACACTAACTTCGGTTTATATCTGGACGGCGGGGCGGATGGCGAAATATTGCTGCCCAATCGTTATATTCCCAAGGATATTCCCAGTGAAGATGAAGACTGGTTGAATGTTTTTGTTTATCTGGATAGCGCCGACAAGTTAATTGCAACTACCGAAAAACCAAAAGTTCAAGTCGGTGAGTTCGCCAGTCTTAAAGTCGTGGAAGTTAACAGCATCGGTGTGTTCCTCGACTGGGGCCTGCCCAAGGACCTGTTGCTGCCGTACTCCGAGGAAAAGCGCCAACTGACCGCCGGCGAGTATTGCGTGGTGCACGTCTACCTCGACAAGCACACCCGTCGCATCACCGCCACGGCCCGTCTGGACCGCTACCTGGACAAGGCTCCGGTGACCTACAAGGTCGGCCAGGAAGTCGATCTGCTGGTGGCCGAGAGCACCGACATGGGCTTCAAGGCGATCATCAACAACAAGCACTGGGGCCTGATCCACAAGAACGAAGTGTTCAAGTTCCTGCGTCCGGGCAAACAGGAAAAGGGCTTCATCAAAGAGATCCGCGCCGATGGCAAGATCAGCCTCAGCCTGCAACCGGTGGGCGAAGAACTGGCCAGCAGCCTGAACGCCAAGATCCTCGCCAAGTTGCGGGAAAACAACGGCACACTGCCGGTCAGCGACAAGAGCGATCCAACGGTGATCAGTGGACTGTTCGGTGTCAGCAAGGGCAACTTCAAGAAGGCCATCGGCGCCTTGTACAAGAATGGCCAGATCGTTATTCATGCCGATCGCATTGAGCTGACCTGATCCGTTCCTCCCGGGCGTAGGTGCGGTCGAAGATCACGACCGCGCCACGAGGGCATTACCGAACAACCGCTGCCGGTTCCGGCAGCGGTTTTTTATTGCCTTTTTTCTGGCTGCTTGAGGCGGGAGTCGGGGCCGGTGTATCCGAACACTCGCAAAGGCGCTGTATACAATCGATCACCCCTTGTCGATGCACTGATATCAGGCAGTCATGCACAGCCAACGGGCATGCCTACTTCTGATTCCGCCTGCTGATCATCTTTGTGTAGCCAAGCCTCAGCCCTTGATGGACAAGCGATTAGCGCCGTTCGCCTACAGCTTTTTCCGGTATGGCACGCATTCTGCGTAGCGCTTCGTATACAAATCATGCCGGCTCCCGTACGCAGTGTGGTCGCAAGGTCAATCGCGGGGGCAGAGCCTGTCCAACAAGGAGCCTTGCAATGACCGAGCAACTACCGAAGGGCTACAGCCCGCGCTTGTACAACCAGGACCTGGGGCCGCTGCCGCAGAAGTGGAACTGGTACAACATCTTCGCCTTCTGGATGAGCGACGTGCACAGCGTCGGCGGTTATGTATTCGCCGCCAGCCTGTTCGCCCTCGGGCTGGCCAGCTGGCAAGTGCTGGTGGCCCTGTTGGCGGGGATCTGCATCGTGCAACTGATCGCCAACCTGGTGGCCAGGCCCAGCCAGCAGGCGGCGGTGCCGTACCCGGTGATCTGCCGGCTGGCGTTCGGCGTGTTCGGGGCGAATATCCCGGCGGTGATCCGCGGCCTGATCGCGGTGGCCTGGTACGGGATCCAGACCTACCTGGCGTCCAGCGCCCTGATCATCGTGGTGCTGCGCTTTTTCCCGGCCATGGCGGCCTATGCCGAGCCGCATTTTGCCGGGCTGTCCTACCTGGGCTGGTTCGGTTTCCTGGCGCTGTGGCTGGTCCAGGCCCTGGTGTTCTGGGCCGGCATGGAGTCGATCCGGCGCTTTATCGACTGGGCGGGTCCGGTGGTCTATGCAGTGATGTTCCTTCTTGCCGGCTGGATCGTGTGGAAGGCGGGCTGGAGCAACATCAGCTTCACCCTTGGGGAGAAGTCGCTGTCGGGTTGGCAGGCATTCGGCCAGGTGATTGTCGCCACGGCGCTGGTGGTGTCCTACTTTTCCGGGCCGACCCTGAACTTCGGCGACTTCAGCCGCTACTGCCGCAGCATGCAGGATGTGCGGCGTGGCAACTTCTGGGGCTTGCCGGTGAACTTCCTGGCGTTCTCCCTGGTGACCGTGGTCATCGTCTCCGGCACCCTGCCGGTGTTCGGTGAAATGCTCCATGACCCGATCGCCACCGTGGCGCGGATCGACAACGACGTCGCGGTGCTGCTCGGCGCCTTCGCCTTTGTCACCGCCACCGTCGGCATCAACATAGTCGCCAACTTCGTCTCGCCGGCCTTCGACTTCGCCAACGTCGCCCCGAGCCGGATCAGCTGGCGCACCGGCGGCATGATCGCGGCTCTGGCGTCGATCTTCATCACCCCCTGGAACCTGTTCAACAACCCCCAGGTGATCCACTACACCCTCGACGTGCTGGCCGCCTTTATCGGCCCGCTGTTCGGCATTCTGCTGGTGGACTACTACCTGATCAAAAAGCAGCAGATCGATGTCGACTCGCTGTTCAACGACGGCCCGGACGGGCGTTATTACTACAGCGGCGGCGTCAACTGGACCGCGGTCAAGGCGCTGGTGCCGGCGACCCTGGTGGGCGTGGCGATCACCTTCACGCCAGCATTGCAGCCGATGGCCAACTTCGCCTGGTTCACCGGGTGTTTCCTCGGTGGCGCGCTGTTTTTCCTCCTCGCGCGCCATGAGGCCTCGCCATCCCTGAGGCTGAGCCCGACGGCCTCGAGCTGACGGTCAGGATAAAGGTCTTTTTCCAGGCGTTTTTTTCTGTCCGTTTGGTTGATAATCGACAGCACATTAATTCTTCGCCCCGGACCGGTTCCGGGGCTTTGTCGTTTCTGTCGAGTAACTGCCATGTCTATGAATCTGCCCGAGGGGCTGCGGTGAGCATCGAGCGGCGCAGCGCCGACGGTTTTGCACTGCAAGTGATGCTGGGGCTGTGCCTGATCTGGGGCGTACAGCAAGTGATGATCAAGTGGGCCGCGGCGGATATCGCACCGGTGATGCAGGCTGCCGCCCGTTCGGGCATTTCGGCGCTGCTGGTGGCCTTGCTGATGTGCTGGAAGGGCGGCTGGTCGCAGATCGGCAGCACCTGGCGCGGCGGTTTGCTGGCCGGCAGCCTGTTCGGCCTGGAGTTCCTGTTTATCGCCGAAGGGCTCAAGCTCACCAGCGCGGCGCACATGTCGGTGTTCCTCTATACCGCGCCGATCTTCACCGCACTGGGGGTGAACTGGCTGCTGCCCAGCGAGCGCCTGAGGCCCTTGCAATGGCTGGGGATCCTGCTGGCGTTCATTGGCATAGGCGTGGCCTTCGCCGGCGGCATCTCGCTGGATAACCTGGACACGCGCATGCTGCTTGGCGACGCCCTGGGCGTGCTGGCCGGCCTGGCCTGGGGCGCGACCACGGTGGTGGTGCGCGCGTCGCGCCTGTCCGAGGCGCCGGCGACCCTGACTCTGTTCTATCAGTTGATCGTCGGTTTTGTCGGCCTGCTGCTGATCGCCGTGCTGAGCGGCCAGGTCACCCATGTCAGCCTGACCCCGGTGGCGGTGGCCAGCGTGCTGTTCCAGGGGCTGGTGGTGTCGTTTTTCAGCTACCTGACCTGGTTCTGGCTGCTGCGCCGTTACCTGGCCGCCAATCTGGCGGTGTTTTCCTTCATGACGCCGCTGTTCGGCGTCACCTTCGGGGTCCTGTTGCTGGGCGAACCCCTGAGCCTCAACTTCGTGATCGGCGCGGTGCTGGTGTTGCTGGGCATCACCTTCGTCAGCGCCGAACAGTGGCTGCGCCGACGGATCCGCAGTTTGCTGTAACCCCCTCAGGCGGTGGCGTGGCATTCCCGGGCAAGCGGTTGTTGGCTCAACAGCAAGCCCCCTGCCAGCAGCAGGCTGCTGCCGGCGACGATCAGCGCCGGTTGCAGGCCACCGCTGAAATGGCTGCTCAGGGCCGCCAGCAGTGGCCCGCTCAACTGGCCCACGGCGAAGCTGGCCGTGAGCAAACCAGCGTTGCGCTGGGTGGTGTGGGGCGCCAGCTCCCGCGAGCGCTGCATCACCAGTTGCATGCAGGCCAGGAACGGCGTGCCGCAAAGAACCACCCCCAGCGCCAGGCCAGCGCCATTGCCCAGCAGACAGGCAAACACCCCGGCGGCTTGCAGCCACAAGGTCGCCATCAGCCAGTGGCGGGTGGCGTTCAGGCTGTGCCGGCGCAGGCTCACCAGCCCCACACCGATGGCTGCCGCCAGACCGAAGCACGGCCAGAACAGGTCGGCCTGCCATTGCCCTTGAAAGCGCGCGCTGGCCATCTGTGACAGGAAGGTCGCCGGGATGATGTAACCCAGGCCGTACAGCGCATAAACCAGCCCGAGGCGGGGGATGCCGCTGTGGCTCGAGGCGTGTGGCATCTGGGTGGTCGGGGCGGGCATGGCGGGTTGCGGCAGGATCGGCAGGATCACCAGCAGCATCAGCAGGCCGGCCGCGGCGTACACCAGCCACAGGGTCGCGGAGCTTTGCCCCAGCAGGTTCGAGCCCAGGGCCAGCAGGCCAGTGAGGAAAATCCCCAGCCCGGGCCCGGCAAACACCAGGGCGCCCAGGCGTGGCCGGCCGGTGGCATGTGCCAGGGGCTGGCTCAGGGCGGCGATCATCACCATCACCCAGGCACTGGCCACGCCGGTGCCGAAGCGCAATACCGAATGCGCCCAGAAGCCGCCGGCCCAGAACGAGGCCAGGGTCAGCAGCACGCACAGCCACAGCCCGCCCAACAGACGTCGGCGAACCTGGCGCGGGCGGCGGGCGAACATGGCATCCAGCGCGCCGATGAAATACCCCAGGTAGTTGGCGGCGGCAATCAGGCCGGTGTCGGTCAGGTCGACCTGGCCCTCGCTCAGCAGGTGCGGCAGTTGCGGGGTGAGGGCGAAGCGACCAATGCCCATGGCCATCATCAGGGCAATGAAACTGGCGAGTAAGCGAATCAGCGGTGACATGGTCCGGGTTCCGTCGAGTGGGCAATGACCGTCAGGCTAGGACTGATTGACTTTCTATAAAAATGAATAATATTGAGTAACTTGTTCGTTTTTGGAGAATGGTCGTGGAGTTCAGCCAGTTGCGCATCTTCCAGGCGGTCGCCGAGGAAGGTTCCATCACCCGGGCGGCCGAGCGCCTGCATCGGGTGCCGTCCAACCTGTCGACGCGGCTCAAGCAACTGGAAGAGCAACTGGGCGTCGAGCTGTTCCTGCGGGAACGGCAGCGGCTGCAACTGTCGCCAGCGGGCAAGGTACTGCTCGATTACGCCGCGCGCCTGTTTGCCCTGCGCGATGAGGCCCATGGGGCAGTGCAGGGCGGTCAGCCGGCCGGGGATTTCGTACTGGGCACCATGTACAGCACGGCGGCGATTCAATTACCGGCGCTGCTGGCGCGTTACCACCGCGCCTACCCGGCGGTGAACCTGCAGGTGCAATCGGCGCCCAGCAGCGAGTTGCTCGAAGGCCTGCTGGCCGGGCGCCTGGATGCGGTGCTGGTGGACGGCCCTCTGGAGCTGGCCAGCCTGGACGGGGTGCCGCTGTGCGATGAAAAGCTGGTGCTGATCAGCGAGGCGGATCATCCGCCGATCCGCAGCGCCCGGGATGTCGAAGGGCGCGCGGTGTTCACCTTTCGTCGCGGCTGTTCGTATCGCCTGCGCCTGGAGTCGTGGTTCGCCCACTATCATGCGGCCATGGGGCGGGCGATAGAAATCGAGTCCTACCAGGGGATGCTGGCCTGCGTGATTGCCGGCTCCGGGGTGGCGCTGATGTCGGAGTCGATGCTCGCCAGCCTGCCCGGTCGCGAAAGCGTGGCGGTCCATCCACTGGCCGAGCCATTCGCCAGTGCCACTACCTGGCTGATGTGGCGCAAGGGCATGCTCGGCGCCAACCTCAATGCCTGGATCGAGCTGCAACAGGCGAGTCAGACGGATCTGCGGGCGACGGCCTGAAATGGGCAGGCTGATTCAGATTAATCCGGTAACAGATCATTGCCATCCAGGTTGAGCAATGCGCGGAACTTAGCGCTATTATCAGAGCTAAGCGGCTCCAGAACCCTGCCGCTGGGCACGACCCTTAAGGGGGGCACTATGAAAGAGAAACTGCAAAACTGGCTTCACGACCTCGGGGTCGCACTGGGGCTGATCGAGCCGCCATTGCAGCCGGTGCCAATTCGCACAGACGACGAACAACGGCGTCGGCAACAGCGTCGCCGCTAACCATCGGCTCGGGAGTGGAGCAGGCATCCAGCCTGCTCCCGTCACTTTTCAGCCGCGCGAGGGCAGGTTTACTCGCGATCGGTTGCCGCCTTCTGATTCAAACCCGTCAACTCGCAACCCGCCAATGGCGCCCAGCGCCATGAAATCCTTAGCGCCGTGAAATCGTCAGCAGAAACCGGCTCAGGTCGTTGGCGCTGTTCGCCGCCTTGAGCATCTGGTCTTCTTCGTGGGTGAAGGCGGTCACTCCAAACTCATCTTCCAGGTGGAAGATCAGGTCCTCGATATCCTGCTTGTCCAACCCCAATTCCTGCAGACTCACGTCGTCGGAAAATCCGTCATTGCCATCCAGCAGGCGGCTGATGAAGTCATGCACGGCTTGTCGGACTTCGGCTCTATTCATGTCGCTCTTTTCGCCAGGGGCCTGCGCAGGGGCTTTGAAGCGGGCGGGATTGTGTGCAGTACAGCACAGCTTCAGGGGTGCCGACGGATCCAATCCTCGATCATCGTGCGCAGCTGCGCTCCCGAAAAACTGCCGAAATGGCCGCCGTGCACAGTACGCACCGGCAGCTGGTACAGGCGTTCCAGGCTGGTGGCGTAGTCCTCCAGGTTGGAGTGATAGGCGTCTTCGACCAGCGGACCGTCGTAGATGATGTCGCCGCTGAACAGGGTGCCGCTGGCCGCTTCCCAGAGGCTGATCCCCCCGGGGGAGTGACCGGGCGTATGCAGCACCTGGAGGCTACGGTTGCCCAGGTCGAGCACGTCGCCTTCCTCGATCAGGCGCGTTGCCGGGGCGGCCTTGACCCGATATTCGGCGTAGCACAACGGACAATCCGGGTGGGCCTCGAACATTGCGTCGCCAACGTAGGCGGCAGACAGGGTATTGGCGCCGTCGGGCGCGGCGAGGATCTGCGCCTCGGCCGGGTGCACCAGGCGTTCGGGGAATTCGTGATGCCCGGCGATATGGTCGAAATGGCAATGGCTGGCCACCGCCAGCAAGGGCCGTTCGGTGAGCCAGGGCAACTGCTCGCGCAGGCTGACCAGGCCGGAGCCGCTGTCCAGCAGCAGGTCCCTGTCGCGGCCCTGGATATGCCACAGGTTGCAGCGATAGAACGGCCGGATATAGGGCTCGTGGATCAGCCGAATCCCGTCGCTCAGGCTTCTGACTTCGAACCAGCGGTCGCGGCTGACAATCTTCATCGACTTTCCTCCAGGCGAAAAAAACGGGTGCAGCCACCGACGCTGCACCCGCCGAAGAAAAATGTACGGCGTCTGACCTGAGGTTAGATCGCGTTGGCCAGGGTTGCCGGACGACGAGACAGCAGGCTCACCACCACGAAGCTGATCAGGCCGACAGCCAGGCTGTAGTAGATCGGGGTGTTGGCATCCAGGCCGTCCTTGAACATGAACGCCAGGGCGGTGAGGAAGCCCAGGCCCATGCTGGCGATGGCACCGGCGGTGGTCGCGCGTTTCCAGAATATGGCGCCGATCAGCGGGATCAGCATGCCGCCCACCAGCAGGTTGTAGGCCAGGGTCAGGGCGCTGATCACGTCGTTGACCACCAGGGCGATGCCCAGTACCAGGATGCCGGTCAGCAGGGTGAACAGGCGGTTGATGCCCAGGCTCGACTGCTTGCCGCCACGCAGCTTGGGCAGCAGGTCTTCGGTCAGGGTGGTGGAGGCGGCCAGCAGGCCGGCGCTGGCGGTGGACATCATGGCGGCCAGGGCCGCGGCGATCACCAGGCCACGGATGCCGTCCGGCAGCGAGGCTTTGACGATGGCGGCGAAGGCGTTGTTGACGTTGTCCAGGTCCGGCAGCAAGACGTGCGCGGCCATGCCGATCAGGGCGCAGGCCAGGCCGTAGAGGATGCAGTAGAAGCCGGCGACGGTGCCGGCGTATTGCGCGACTTTTTCGGTCTTGGCGGTGAACACCCGTTGCCAGATGTCCTGGCCGATGAGGATGCCGAAGAAGTAGATCATGAAGTAGGTGACGATGGTGTCCCAGCCGATGGTGGTGAAGCTGAAGCTGGCCGCCGGCAGCTTGGCCACCAGCTCATCCCAGCCACCGACGCGGTACAGGCAGATCGGCAGCAGGATGAACATCAGGCCGACGGTCTTGATCACGAACTGGACGATGTCGGTCAGGGTCAGCGACCACATTCCGCCGATCGCCGAATAGATCACCACCACGCCGCCGCCCAGCAGCACCGAGATCCAGAACGGCAGGCCGAACAGCACTTGCAGCACGGTGCCGATGGCGAGGATCGAGGTCACGCCGATCATCAGCGCGTAGGCCAGCATGATCACCGCGCTGGCCTGGCGGGCCATCGGGTTGTAGCGTTTTTCCAGGACCTGGGTAACGGTGAAGATCCGCAGCTTGAGCAGGGGTTTGGCCAGCAGCAGGTTGAGGGCGATGATGCCCAGGCCCAGCGCCGCGCACAGCCAGAAACCGGAGATACCGTGGACATAGCCCAGGCGCACGGTGCCGACGGTGGAGGCCCCGCCCAGCACGGTGGCGGCCATGGTGCCCATGTACAGGGTCGGGCCCAGGTTGCGGCCGGCTACCAGGTAGTCCTCGTGGGTCTTGGCCTTGCGCATGCCGTAATAGCCGAGCACCAGCATGCCGGCGGCATAGATGAGTACGACGAGTAGATCTAAAGCCATGATGGCGTGTCTCCGATTGTCTTTCTTATAGTGGCTTGCTGTAGAAGCGAGGCTTGCCGCAATCAAGGCGACGCGGTCTGGCGGACCCGTCGTGTGAGGCGTGATTGCCGGCGAGCCTGCCGCTACAGGTCATGCTTGAGTCAGGCGGCTTGGCGCATGACCGGTTTACCGAGCGAATCCGTGCTCTTGCTGCGTGGATCGTTGGGGCCGTAGACCGCGGGCGGTTCCGGGAACAGGTTGAGCAAGGCCAGGTACACCAGCGAGGCCAGGCCCAGGGTCACCGGCAGGCTGATGTCGATGCCATCGGCCAGGTTGCCCAGCGGACCGACGAACTGCCCGGGCAGGTTGACGAAGCACAGGCCAACCAGCGCGCTGGGGATCCAGGCCCCCAGGCCACGCCAGTTCCAGCCATGCTGGAACCAGTAGCGGCCACCTCGCTCGCCACGGGTGAAGACTTGCAGGTCGTCGGGGCAGTAGAAGCCGCGACGCACCAGCAGGCCGATCAGCATGATCACCATCCACGGGGTGGTGCAGGTGATGATCAGCACGGCGAAGGTCGACACGCTCTGCACCAGGTTGGCGGCGAAGCGCCCGATGAAGATGAAGGCGATCGACAGCACGCCGATCAGCAGGGTCGCCTTGACCCGCGACAGCACCCGCGGAAACACGCTGGACATGTCCAGGCCGGTGCCATACAGCGAGGTGGTGCCGGTGGACATGCCGCCGATCACCGCGATCAGGCACACCGGCAGGAAGAACCAGCTCGGCGAGACCGCCAGCAGGCCGCCGACGTAGTTGTTGGCGGCGATGTAGTCGGGTGCCTTGATCGCCACGATGGTGGCGGTGGCCAGGCCGAACAGGAAGGGAATCAGGGTGGCGATCTGCGCGGCGATCACCGCCAGCATGATCCGGCCCTTCGGCGTTTCGCGGGGGATATAGCGCGACCAGTCGCCGAGGAACGCGCCGAAGGAAATCGGGTTGCTCATGGCCACCAGCGCGGCGCCGATAAAGGCCGCCCAGAAACCCGCCTGGCCGAGGGCCACGGTCCCGGCGAACTGGCTGTCAAAGGCCGGCGCGAAGGCGAAGATCCCCAGCAGGAACAGCAGGCTCGCCGCCCATACGGCAATGCGGTTGACCCACAGCATGAAGCGGAAGCCGTAGATGCACACCGTCAGTACCAGGATCGCGAACAGGCCGTAGGCCAGGCCCAGGGTCAGGTCGGTTTCCGGCAGATCGATCAGGCGCTTGGCGCCGCCCACCAGGGCGTCCCCCGAACTCCACACGGAGAGCGAGAAGAAGGCGATGGCGGTAAGCAACGACAGGAACGAGCCGACGATCCGCCCGTGCACGCCGAAGTGCGCACCGGAAGAGACCGCGTTGTTGGTGCCGTTGATCGGCCCGAACAGGCCCATGGGCGCGAGGATCAATGCCCCCAGGATCACGCCCAGCACGATCGCCCAGACACCCGCCTGGAACGACAGGCCGAACAGCACCGGGAAACTGCCGAGCACGGCGGTGGCAAAGGTATTGGCGCCGCCGAAGATCAGGCGAAACAGGTCGCTGGGCCGGGCGTCGCGTTCATGGTCGGGAATCTGTTCGACTCCGTTTGTTTCGATGCTGCTAAGGCTTTTTTCTTTGTTGTTGTTATTCATGATCTGCTCCGATCACAAAGGCGCGCTCATCGTGCGTGAGCGTCACCTTTCTGGCTAAGGGGGTGGCAGCCCTTCCGGCATTGCGGACAAATGTTCGTGGCAGGCCAGCCATAGGCCTTGTTGTTGTGTGCCGGACCCTTGTCTGCAAAAAACAATGGTCTCGCGCTCCTGGCTGAAGTGTTGCTCCCCTTGCATGCGCAGCTCGGTGGCGACGTCATGAATGAATACCGCGGTGTCCCCCAGCAGGCTGACAAACGCGTTGCTCGAAGTGCAGGACAGCACCTCGAAGCCATCCTCGCGGCGCCAGCTGTCCCACAGCGCCTGGTAGGCGTCGCGGGACAGCAGGGGCTGGGCGAGGGTGTAGAAGACGAAGCTGGCGTCAACGCTGAACGCACCGAAGTAGGCTTCGCGATCGTTACGGGCGAAGGCCGCCACCAGCTCGGCGGCGGCTTTGAGAACCTGCTCGCGCTCGTTCATGGCCGGGCCTCAGCGACGCGCCACGCCCGGCAGTACGCAGAGCATTTCATACAGCAGGTTGGCGCCCAGCAGCGAGGTGTTGCCGGTGGTGTCGTACGGCGGCGAGACTTCTACCAGGTCGCAGCCGACCAGGTCGAGGCCCTGGCAGCCACGGACAATCTCGATCGCCTGGATGGTGGTCAGGCCGCCGATTTCCGGGGTGCCGGTGCCAGGCGCCCAGGCCGGGTCGATGCCGTCGATGTCGAAGCTCAGGTACACCGGGCCGTCACCGACTTTTGCCCGCACTTCGGCCATCAGCGGGTCCAGCGACTTGTGCCAGCACTCTTCGGCCTGCACCACGCGGAAACCCTGCTTGCGGCTCCAGTTGAAGTCTTCGGCGGTGTAGCCCTGGGCGCGCAGGCCGATCTGCACCACGCGGTCGCAGTCCAGCAGGCCTTCTTCGACGGCGCGGCGGAAGGTGGTGCCGTGGGCGATTTTCTCGCCGAACATGTGGTCGTTGACATCGGCGTGGGCGTCGATGTGCACCAGGCCGACCTTGCCGTGTTTCTTGTGGATGGCACGCAGGATCGGCAGGGTGATGGTGTGGTCGCCGCCCAGGGTCAGCGGGATCACGTTGTGCTCGAGGATGCCGTCGTAGGCTTCTTCGATGATGCGCACGGCGTCCAGCAGGTTGAAGGTGTTGATGGCCACGTCGCCGATGTCGGCCACGTTCAGCGAGTCGAAGGGCGCGGCGCCGGTGGCCATGTTGTACGGACGGATCATTACCGATTCGGCACGGATCTCACGGGGCCCGAAGCGGGTGCCGGCGCGCAGCGAGGTGCCGATGTCCAGCGGGACGCCGACAAAGGCGGCATCCAGGCCAGCCGGAGTAGGTACATGGGGAAGACGCATCATGGTGGCGATGCCGCCGAAGCGCGGCATTTCGTTGCCGCCCAGTGGTTGGTGGAGAATCTTGTCCACGGGATTGGCCTCATCGTTGTTTTATTTATGGGGTTTTCAGCGCAGCAATGAGTGCCGGCGAAACCGAGTGGGGCCGATTCTGCGAAATGTAGTGGGCGGGAAGAATCGCTACGGGCAAATACTTAGTTCAGATTTTTCTAAACTAAGGGCGGCGCTAGAGGATAGACTTCCCGCTGTCGAGGGTGGGTGGCGTCAGGGCTGATGCAATCGCGGGCAAGCCTCGCTCCTACAGAAACGCACGGTCCTGTAGGAGCGAGGCTTGCCCGCGATTGGCTGCATGGCAGCCATAATCAAGATCGCCAGATTCTCTATGGAGGAACGCCGATGGGGCAGGATGACCCTGACACTCGATCCCCGTTGTCGATTTTCCTTGTGGAGCTCCCATGGCCAACGCTTTACCTGATCTGAAACTATTGCGCATCTTCGTCAGCGTGGTGCGGCATCAGGGATTCGCCAATGCCCAGCACGAACTGAACCTCTCCACATCGGCCATCAGCACCTACATGAGCCAGCTGGAGTCGGCCCTGGGGTTGGTCCTGTGCCACCGTGGCCGCGGCGGTTTCAGCCTGACCAGCAAGGGCGAGCTGTTCCACCAGGAAACCCTGCGCCTGCTGGGCGAGCTGGAGGGCTTCGAGCAGTACGCCGCGGCGCTCAAGGGCGAACTGCGCGGCACCCTCAACCTGGGGGTGATCGACTCGACGGTGAGCGACAAGGCCCTGCCGTTCGCCGAAGCCATCGGCGCCTACAGCCAGGAACACCCGGCGGTGCACTTGCATCTGTCGGTGCTCAGCCCCTACGAATTGCAGCTCGGCGTGCAGGACAACCGCCTGGACCTGGCCATCGGCGCGTTCTCCACGCGCATGAGCGGGCTGGTGTACATGCCGCTGTACCGCGAGCAGCACTGGCTGTATTGCAGCAGCCGGCACCCGCTGTTCAACGAGCGGCGCATCCCCGAGCAAGTGATCACCCAGCAGCGCATGGTCGGCCGTGGCTACTGGAGCCAGGCCGAACTGGCGCGCCACGGCTTCAAGCACAGCGCGGCGACGGTGGAGAGCATGGAGGCGCAGCTGATCCTGGTGCTGTCCGGCGCCTATATCGGCTACCTGCCGGAGCATTACGCCCAGGCCTGGGCCGACAAGGGCGACTTGCGCGTGCTGCTGCCGGCCACCTTCGGCTATCAGGCGCCGTTTTCGATGATCGTGCGCCGCGGGCGTAGCCGTGAGCCGCTGATCCAGACGTTCCGCGACCTGCTCAAGGCGCAGCTCAACCAGGTCTGAGGAGGCCGATGTGTCCAGAACCCAATGCCCGCGTTGCCTGCGCCCGAAAACCCATTGCCTGTGCCCGTTGATTCCACGGTTGGACAGTCGCACCCGGATCCTGCTGTTGCAGCATCCCAGCGAAGTGAACCACGCGCTGAATACTGCGCGCTTGGCGGCGCTGGGGCTGAACAATGCCGAGTTGATCGTGGGGGAGGTGTTTGACGACCTGCCGAAGCTGTTGAACTGCCCCGGGTATCAGGCGCGCCTGCTGTTCCCGGCGGAAGACGCGCAGCCGTTGCAGGCCTATTCCAGCACGCCGGACGCGCAGCCCTTGCTGCTGGTGGTACCCGACGGCACCTGGCGCAAGGCGCGCAAGTTGCTGCACCTCAATCCGCTGCTGGCCGCGTTGCCGCGAGTGACCCTGGCCGCAGGCGCGGTGTCCCGTTACCGGCTGCGCAAGGCGCCGGGACCGGGGGCCTTGTCGACCATCGAAGCCATCGTCCAGGCCCTGCAGACCCTGGAGGCGCCAACCTCGTTCGAGCCCTTGCTGAAACCTTTCGAGGCCTTGATCGACGGGCAGATTGCGGCGATGGGGGAGGACACCTATCAGCGTAACCACCTGCGGGCGCAAGACGACTCCCTGTAGCCGCTGCCGCAGGCTGCGATGGGCTGCGCAGCGGCCCAAAACGCCATACCTCATACCATCTGAAAGACCGAGGCGCCTGATTGACGCCCGCTTCGCGGTCGGTCGCAGCCTGCGGCAGCGGCTACAGGTTAACGCTCGCGCATCGCCTCGGTCCGCGCCTTGAGCACCGGCTTGAGCAGGTAGTCGAGCACGCTTTTCTCGCCGGTGATGATGTCCACCGTGGCGACCATCCCGGGGATGATCAGCAGCGGCTTGAGGTCGCCGCCCAGGTGGTTCTTGTCGGTCCGCACCTGGATCAGGTAGAAGCTGTTGCCCTTGTCGTCGGTGATGGTGTCGGCGCCGATCAGTTCCAGCTTGGCGCTCAGGCCGCCGTAGATGGTGTAGTCGTAGGCGCTGAACTTGACCATGGCTTTCTGCCCGGGATGGAGGAAGGCCACGTCCTGCGGCCGTACCTTGGCCTCGATCAGCAGGTTGTCCTCCAGCGGCACGATTTCCAGCATGTCGCTGCCCGGCTGGACCACGCCGCCGATGGTGTTGACCTTGAGCTGCTTGATCACCCCGTGCACCGGCGAGGTCACGGTGGTGCGGGTCACCCGGTCGTCGATGGCGATGCTCGAGGCGGTGATTTT
Organism: Pseudomonas sp. GW531-T4; assembly: GCF_017349615.1. Lineage (NCBI taxonomy): Bacteria > Pseudomonadati > Pseudomonadota > Gammaproteobacteria > Pseudomonadales > Pseudomonadaceae > Pseudomonas > Pseudomonas sp. GW531-T4. The sequence continues at coordinate 11,332 of NZ_JACMZT010000046.1, read as the reverse complement.
CGACAGGTCGGTGCGTTTCTCGTTGAGCTCCTTGGCGGCGTCGGAGCGGAAGCCTTGTTCGGACTCGTCGATCTTGCTCCGGATTTCGTTGATCGCCGATTCCGCCCGGGGAATGGCCAGTGTCGTGGCATTCAGCGAGCCGCGGATCTCCACCGCGCTGCGCTTGAGACGCAGGATCTCCACCGGTGACACCGCGCCGGTACTTACCAGCGGCGCCGACATGTTCATCTCCTGGTTGAGCAGGGCCAGGCTGGAACTGAATTGCCCCTGTTTCGAGCGGAACTCCGCCAGCTCCTGGGTCTTTTGCCGCAGCTGTTCGCTCAAGGTCCGCTGTTCGCTGGCCAGGCGACGCTGGCGCTGTTCGTACAGCGAGCGTTCGTCCTCCGCCACCTGCGGCGCCTTGGCCACCACCTCGTCGGATGGCTTGAACGGCCGGCCCTCGGCTTCGGCGGACAGGCGTTCGACCTGGGCCATCAAGGCATAGCGGTCGGCCTCGCTTTCGCCCTTGTTCGACAAAAAGCGCGTGTCGTCCAGGCGCAGCAGGGTGTCGCCCTTGTTCACCATCTGCCCTTCACGCACGAAGATCTCGGTGACGATGCCGCCCTCCAGGTTCTGCACCACCTGCACCTTGCTCGACGGAATGGCCTTGCCTTCGCCGGTGGTCACCTCCTGCAGCACCGCGAACTTGGCCCAGAGCAGGGCACTGATGAGCAGCCCGGTGGTCAGCCAGACGACAATGCGCGAGCCGCGGGGCGAGTCCTGCAGCGAGGCACCGGCGGTTTCGGGCATGAACTCGCTTTCCGCGCTTTTGCGCAGGCTGGCGAAGTAGCCGCGTGATTGCGATGAGGCAGGCATGGGGCGACTCCTAGACCGCCGCAGAGCCGACACGGCCCTTGCGCAGTGCATCGATGACCGCTTCTTTCGGCCCGTCGGCGACGATCCGCCCGTTGTCCAGGACCACCAGCCGGTCCACCAGGCTGAGCATCGAGGTGCGGTGGGTCACCAGCAGCAGGGTCTTGCCCTGTACCCAGGCGTGCAGGCGCTGGCGCAGGGCGTCTTCGCTGCTGTTGTCCATGGCGCTGGTGGGTTCGTCCAGGAGCATGATCGGCGGGTCCAGCAGCAGCGCTCGGGCCAGCAGCACCGCCTGGCGCTGGCCGCCGGACAGCAGTTGGCCGCGCTCGCCCACCGGCCGGTCGAAGCCCTGGGGATGCTGGCGGGCCAGTTCGGTGACTCCGGTCAGCTCGGCGACCTCGAGCATGCGTGCATCGCTGATATAGCGGGCGCCGAGGGTCAGGTTGTCGCGCAGGCTGCCGGCCAGCAGCGGCAGGTCATGGGCGACATAGCCGATCTGCTGGCGCAGGTCGGCCACGTCCAGTTGGCGCAGGTCGAGGCCGTCCAGCAGCAACTGGCCTTCCTCGGGGGCATAGAAACCCATGACCAGGCGCCCCAGGGTGCTCTTGCCGGAGCCGCTGCGGCCGATGATGCCGATGCGTTCGCCGGGCTGCATGCTGAAGCTGATATTGCTCAGGGCCGCGGCATTCTGCCCCTGATAACGGAAGGTCACCTGATTGAGCGCCAGCGCGCCTTGCAGTTGCGTGCGTTCCAGCGGGCGCTGGCGGGCATCGCGCTCCTGGGGCAGGGCCATCAGGGCGTCGGTGCTGCGCATGGTCAGTTGCGCCTGCTGGTAGCGGGTGATCAGCCCGGCGATCTGCCCCAGCGGCGCCAGGACCCGGCTGCCGAGCATGTAGGTGGCCACCAGCGCGCCGACGCTGAGGTTGCCGGCGATGATGCTGTAGACCCCGGCGACTATGGTCGCCATGCCGCAGAACTGCTGGATGAACAGGGTGCCGTTGGTGGCCAGGGCCGAGAGATTGCGCGCGTGGCTGTCGAGGCGGGTGAGGGCGCCGTGGGTGCTTTCCCAGCGGTGCTGGCGTTCGCTTTCGGCGCTGCAGGCCTTGAGGGTTTCCAGGCCGCCGAGGGTCTCGATCAGCAGCGCCTGGCGTTCGGCGCCCAGGCTCAGGCTCTTTTGCACGGTGTCGCGCAGGCGGGCCTGGATCAGCATGGCGAAGACGATGGTCAGGGGAAACGCCAGCAGCGGAATCACCACCAGCCAGCCGCCGAGCAGGCCGATCACCAGCAGCATCAGGACGGCGAAGGGCAGGTCGATCAGGCTGGTCAGGGTCACGGCGGTGAGAAACTCGCGCAGGCCCTGGAAGTCATGGATGCTCTGGGCGAAGCCGCCGATGGTCGCCGGCTTGGCTTTCATCGCCATGCCGGTGATGCGCTCGAACAGGGTGGCGGAGAGGATCACGTCGGTGCGCTTGCCGGCGCTGTCCAGCAGATGGGCGCGCACCACCCGCAGCACCAGCTCGAAGCCAGTGCCGATCAACAGACCAATAGCCAGCACCCAGAGGGTCGAGGTGGCCTGGTTGGGCACCACGCGGTCGTAGGTCTGCATGACGAACAGCGGCACCATCAGCCCCAGCAGGTTGATCAACAGGCTGGCGAGGATCGCGTCGCTGTACAGCCAGCGCGAGAGTTTCAGGGTGTCGCGGAACCAGGCTTCGACCCGCGGCACCAGGGAATTGCGCAGTTCTTCCAGTTCATGGCGTGGCCGGGCGAACAGCGCCTGGCCACTGTAGTCGTCATTCAGCTCCGCCTGGCTGACCCACTGTTCGCCGCCCTCGGCTTCGCTGGGCAGGATCAGCGCCTGGCCGTCATCGCCCCAGCGGCGCAGGACCGCGCAGCGGCCATGCTTGAGGATCAGCAGCACCGGCAGGTTGAGCTTGGAAATCGCCGACAGCTCGCGGCGCAGCAGGCGCGCCTGCAGGCTGGCGCGGGCCGCGGCGCGGGGCAGCAGGTCCAGGCTCAGGCGTTGCTGGGCCAGGGGCAGCCCCGCGCTGAGGCTGGCACGGCTGACGGTGCAGTCATGCAGTTTGCAGAGGATCAGCAATCCGTCCAACAACGGGTCATCAAAGCTCAGGCGCGGATCGACGCCTGAGCTCCCGGGTTCCATGCTGGTCACATTGAAGTCCTCCGAGGACTTAACGCATCTCCGGCAGACGGGCGTCGCTCTTCACTTCGGTCTGGGCGATCGCTTCGGCTGGCACCACGACTTTTTCCTTGTTCAACAGCTCGCCCATGTTCGCCAGCACGCGATACATCGAGAACTCCTCGGTGTAGCGCACTTCGGTGTAGCGGCGGTTGGCGTTGTACAGCTCGTTTTCGCTGTCCAGCAGGTCGAGCAGGGTGCGCTGGCCGAGACCGAACTGGTCCTGGTAGGCGGCCCGTACGCGGGTGGTGGTTTCAGCGTATTCGCGAGCGGTGGGGGTCTGCTTCTTGGCGTTGAGCATGGCGTTCCAGGCCAGGGTGATGTTCTCGTTGAGCATGCGCAGCGCGTTGTTGCGGATGTCCATGGCCTGGTTGATCTTGTGCGCGTCCGATTGCAGGCGGGCCTTGTCGCTGCCGCCGCGGAACAGGTTGTAGTTCATCACCACGCCCACCCGCCATTCATTGTCGTGGCCCTTGTCGCCCTGCACGTTGTCGTTGGCGCCCACCGCGGCCTCGGCATCGAAGCGTGGGTAGAACGGCGACTTGGCGACCTCGTACTGGCTTTCGGCCGCGTGCACGTCGGCCTGGGCCGATTTCAGGTAGGGGTTGTTCTCCAGCATGCTCTGCCGGGCGTCCGGCAGGCTGGCGGGGATCTCGCCGCGCACCGAAGGCAGGCTTTCCAGTTCGTCGGGCATACGGCCCACGGCGCTGAAGAAGTTGGCCTCGGCATCGGCCAGGTCGACCTGCGCGGTGTCGTAGTTGTTTTCCGCCAGGGCGCGACGGGCCTTGGACTGGTCGAGGTCGGCGGTGCTGCCGACACCGCGTTCGCTGCGCAGGCTGATCTGGTCGTTGACCCGCAGGTGCGCCTGCAGGTTGTTCTTGGCCAGGGTCACCAGTTCGCGGCGCTTGAGCACTTCCAGGTACACCTCGATGGTGCGCAGGGCCAGGCTCTCGGCGGTACCGCGGGTGTAGTAGGCCCGCGAGTTGGAGACCGACTGGGTGCGCCCGACCTCGTTGGCGGTATTGAAGCCGTCGAAGAGCATTTGCCGCAGGCGCAACTCCGACTGGGTATAGGTCAGCGTCTCGGTGTGATGGTTGCCCAACGCGCGCGTGGTGGTGTTGTCGCTGTAGCCACGGCCATAGGCAGCATTCAGGTCCAGCGATGGATAGAAGCCCCCTTTGGCGACCTTGACGTCCTCATCAGCCGACAGACGGTTGTTCTGGCTCGCGCGCAGTTCCGGGTGGTTGTCCAGCGTGCTTTGAATCGCCTCCGTCAGAGACATGGCTTGGGCCTGATGAATACAGGCCATGGCTAATAAAATCGCGCTACTGAGGGGGGTAAAAACGCGCATGAGGTACATCTCCCTGGTCCATGTATGGTGCTTTGCAGTCGCCAAAAAAATGACGAAATTTATAGGTCAAACCGTTTCAGGCTTGTAACAACAGAGCTAAGAACATCCTGAGCGGAAGCTAAGAAGAATTTTTCATAAGCCTTATGCTGAAAAAAACTTATGCACTCTGTGAAATCCAGCACATTGTTCAGTTCGAAAGCCCCGTATTTATAGGCTCTAGGGAGCTTTTTGGGGACTTGAAAAGGTTCAACAAAATTTGCGACATAGGGCGGGAAAGGAGCGGTGAGGAGGGTGCGATACGGATTTTTGAGCGACATTTTTTTGTCACTTGCAGTGTTTTAATCCGTGTCGCGACTTTCGCGGGAGGGCTGTCCGGAGCCGGAATGCGCTTGACTGCATTCGGTTTTGCCTTCGGCAGAAACAGCAGGCCAGCGAGGGACGAGCGAGAGGGACAGGCCGGTGCGCAGGTTCGACTGAGCAGACATCAGCGAGCCTTCAGGCTGGCGTTTCCCGTCGCTGACCCGATAACGCCATAGCACTTTTCCGTGCAACCAGATGCCGATAGCGGTCGGCAGCGGAGGAAGTGCTCATGGCTAAGTTGATCGGCGTCGTCAGTAAGGTAATCGGGCAGGTAGTAGTGGTCGCGGCGGATGGCAGCCGGCGCGTCCTGATAGAAGGCGATCGTCTGTTCGCAGGGGATCAACTGGTGACCGGTGCGCAAGGCGCGGTGGCCGTGCATTTGCAGAACGGCCAGGAACTGACCCTCGGGCGCGACAGCAGCCTGCAATTGACTCCGCAACTGTTGGCGCACCAGGCGCCCCATGTACAGACTCCGGAAGCCGTGACCCCCAGCGCGGCGCAGCTGACCGATGTCGAGCAACTGCAGAAAGCCATTGCTGCCGGTGCCGACCCGACGCAAACCGGCGAAGCCACGGCGGCCGGCCCCGGTGCCACGGGTGGCACCGCCGGCGCCCTGGGCGGCGGGCACACCTTTGTACTGCTTGAAGAAGTCGCGGGTCGGGTCGAGCCGGTCATTGGTTTCCCCACCGCGGGCTTCAACGGAATTCCCGAATTCGTGCCTGAGCGGATTGCCGCGGTACCGCCAAGCGACGACAGCGGTATCGCACCGCCACCCCCACCGAACAACCCGGTCACCCTGGGCGGCCTGTCGGTCGCCAATGGCGAGTTGACCCTCAGCGAAGCCAATCTGCCCCAAGGCTCGGCGAGCAATCCGGCGGCGCTGGTGCAGAACGGCACCTTCAGTGTTTCCGCGCCCGACGGCCTGCTCAACCTCAGTGTGGGCGGGATCGTCGTGGTCAGTGGCGGGGTGGCCGCGGGCTTTCCCCAGTCGATCACCACTGCCCTGGGGAACACCCTGACCATCACCGGTTTCGATCCTGCCACGGGTACGGTCAGCTATAGCTACACCCTGGTCGGCAACGAAATCCATTCCGCCGCCGATGGCGCCAACAACCTGAGCGAGCATTTCACCGTGCTGGCCAGCGACAGCAATGGCGATTCGGCGAGCAACTCGCTGGACATCAACATTACCGACGATGTGCCCCAGGCGTTCAACGACGGCAATGGTGTCGCCTCGGAAAGCCAGCTGGTACTCACTGGCAATGTCCTGACCAATGATGTGCAGGGCGCCGACCGGGTGCCCAGCGGACCGATCATCGCCGGTACCTTCAATGGCACCTACGGCACCCTGGTGCTGGCGGCCGACGGTACCTATACCTACACCCTGCACACTGGCGATCCGGCATTCCTCGCGCTCAAGGGCGGCGGCAGTGGCACTGAAACCTTTACCTACACCCTGACCGATGCCGATGGTGACAGCAGCACCGCCAACCTGGTGCTGCAGGTGCACAACAACGACGATCCGGTGGTGATTCGCGGCTTCAACCTCGAAGGCGCCGAGGTCACGGTCTACGAGAAGCACCTGGCGGACGGCAGCAGCCCGGATGCGGGCGCGCTGACCCAGAGCGGCACCTTCAGCATCTCGGCGCTCGACGGCCTGCAAAACCTGACGGTCGGCGGTCTCTCCCTGGTCAGCGGCGGAGTGGCTGCGGGCTTCCCTCAATCGATCACCACCGGCCTGGGCAATACCCTGACCATCACCGGCTACGACCCCGGCACTGGCGTGGTCAGCTATAGCTACACCCTGGCCGCCAATGACGCGCACCCGACCGGCAACGGTAGCAACGCGCTGGGTGAGAGTTTCACGGTGTCCGTCACGGACGTCGACGGCAGCACTATCAGTGGCCTGCTGGATATCAATGTGGTCGATGACGTGCCGACGGCGGTCGACGACAGCAATGGTGTCGCCTCGGAAAGCCAGCTGACCCTGAGCGGTAATGTGCTGACCAACGATGTACAGGGCGCCGACCGGGTGCCCAGCGGGCCGATCACCGCCGGCACCTTCAACGGTACCTACGGCACCCTGGTACTGGCGGCCGACGGTACCTATACCTACACCCTGCACCCTGGTGATTCAGCGTTCCTCGCCCTTCAGGGCGGCGGTAGCGGCACCGAGACCTTTACCTACACCCTGACCGATGCCGACGGTGACAGCAGCAGCGCCAACCTGGTGTTGCAGGTGCACAACAACGACGACGGCGTGACCCTTAATGGTCTGGACAGCAACGGCGGTGAACTGACGGTCTACGAGAAGAATCTGTCAGATGGCAGCAGCCCGGATGCAGGCGCGCTGACCCAGAGCGGCACCTTCACCGTGACCGCGCCGGACGGCCTGCAGAGCCTGAGCGTAGGCGGAGTTAATGTGGTGACCGGCGGGGTGCCCGCGGGCTTCCCCCAATCGATCACCACCGACCTGGGCAATACCCTGACCATCACCGGCTACAACGCGGCTACCGGGGTGATCAGCTACAGCTACACCCTGGTGGACAACGAGGATCACCCAACCGCCAACGGCGCCAACAGCCTCAGCGAACATTTCAGTGTGCTGGCGACCGATGTCGATGGCAGCACCGCCAGCGGTTCGCTGGATGTGAACGTGGTGGATGACCTGCCAACAGCGGTCAATGACAGCAACGGCGTCGCCTCGGAAAGCCAGCTGGTGCTCAGTGGCAACGTACTGACCAACGATATACAAGGCGCCGACCGGGTACCTACTGGTCCAGTCACCGCCGGCACCTTCACCGGCACCTACGGCACCCTGGTTCTCGCAGCCGATGGCACCTACACCTATACCCTCAATGCCGAGGATGCCGACTTCAAGGCCTTGTACGGCAATGGCAACGGCACGGAGACCTTCGCCTACACCATCACCGACGCCGACGGCGACTCCAGCACCGCCAACCTGGTGCTGGACATCCATAACAACGATGACTGCGTGACCCTCTACTGCCTGGATGTCCCGGGTGGCGAGCTGACGGTCTACGAGAAGCACCTCAGCGACGGTACCAGCCCCAATGCCCCGGCCTTGACCCAGAGCGGCTTCTTCGCCGTTAGCGCGCCGGACGGCCTGCAAACCCTGACCGTGGGCGGGATCAATGTGGTGACCGGCGGAGTGGCCGCGGGCTTCCCGCAATCGATAATGACCGCCCTGGGCAACGTCCTGACCATTAACGGTTACGACGCCAGCACCGGTGTCGTCAGTTACAGCTACACCTTGCTTGACAATGAAAATCACCCGACGGGGCTGGGGGCCAACAGCATCGCCGAGCATTTCACTGTGTTCGCCAGCGATGGCGACGGCAGCAGTGCCTCCGGGGTGATCGATGTGAATATCGTCGATGACCTGCCCACCGCGAATCCTGACGTGGTGATGGCCGACGAAGGCACCACCATCAGCGGTAACGTGCTGGGTAACGACGTTGGGGGAGCCGATGGGCCGGCAGCCACGGGCGCGGTGGTCGGCGTGCGCGCCGGCAGCGATACCTCGACCTCGGCCATTGGCGGTTTGAACACCACCATCAACGGCCTGTATGGCACGCTGACCCTGGACGCCTTCGGCAACGCGACCTATCACAGCTATCCGAACTCGGTCACCGCTCCCGATTCGGAGGATGTGTTCGTCTACACCGTGCGTGATGCGGACGGCGATGAAAGCACCACCACCATCACCATCCAGATCTGCGGCAACGAGCTCAGGGCGGTCACTGACCAGGATGTCACTGTCTTCGAAAAAGCCCTGGACCTGAACAAGGATGGCCAGGACCTGGCGGCCGGCACGGTGATCGGCAGTGACCCGGGCAATACCGGCGAAACCGCCACCGGCACCCTGGTCGGCTCGGTCACTGGTGGCAGCGGCACTATCACCTACACCCTGGTCGGCAGCGCCACTGGCACTTACGGGCAGATCCTGCTCAACCCCGACGGCACCTACCGCTACACCCTGACCTCGGCGCCGAAAACCTCGCCGACTGCCAACGACGGCCCCAACGAGCTGGGCGAAAGCTTCACCTACAAGGCCACCGACGCGGTGGGCAATACCACCACCAGCACCATCCAGATCAGCATCGTCGACGACGTGCCCCAGGCGGTCGCCAGCGAGCGTGCGGTCACCGCGCTGGAAGTCGATTCCAACCTGCTGCTGGTGATCGACGTCTCCGGCAGCATGGCCGATCCGTCCGGGGTACCGGGCCTGTCGCGCCTGGAGCTGGCCAAGCAGGCGATCAGCACCTTGCTCGACAAGTACGACGACATGGGCGATGTGAAGGTGCAGATCGTCACCTTCAGCAGCAGCGCCACGGACAAGACGCCGATCTGGGTCGATGTGGCGACGGCCAAGTCGATCATTGCCTCGCTGACCGCGGGCGGCGGCACCAACTACGATGCGGCCGTGGCCGCGGCGAAGCTGGCGTTTGTCACCAGTGGCCAGATCAGTGGCGCGCAGAACGTCGGTTATTTCTTTTCCGACGGCAAGCCCACCGATGGCCAGGAGATCGGCACCGCTGACGAAACCGCCTGGAAAGCCTTCCTCGACGCCAACGGCATCAAGAACTACGCAATCGGCCTGGGCAGCGGTGTCAGCAACAGCAACCTCGACCCGCTGGCCTATGACGGCAGTACCCATATCGACACCAATGCCGTGGTGGTCACCGACCTGAACCAGCTCGACTCGGTGCTGGCCGGTACGGTACAGGGCACCCCGGTCACCGGCTCGCTGCTCGGCGAAAGCGGCTCGTTCGGCGCCGACGGCGGTTTCATCAAGACCCTGGTGGTCGATGGCACCACCTACACCTATGACCCCAGCGGCAATGGCAACCAGGGCTCGCTGAGCTTCAGCGGCGGGGTCAACCACGGCACCTTCAACACCCTGGACAACAGCCTCAGCATCGCCACCAACAATGGCGGCACGCTGGTGGTGAAACTCGACACGGGCGACTACACCTACACCTCGCAGAAAATCACCAGCGTGGTGCTGACCGAGACGGTCGGCTTCACCGTCAGCGACAACGACGGCGACCTGGCCAGCTCGACCCTGGTGGTCAAGGTCAACCCGAACGCGGCGCCGGTGGCGGGCGACGACCACATCATCACCAACATTCTGTCGGGCACTATCGTGGTGCCGGCCGATGCCCTGCTGGCCAACGACAGCGACGCCAACGGCGATCCGCTGACGGCCGCGCCGACCAGCTTCAACACCGGCTGGTTGTCCCCGGGGGCGGACTTTACCGCCGGCAGCCTGCAGACCATCAGCTTCACCGGAGGGTCCAACCAGACCCTGACCGTCGCCCGGGCCTCGTTCAATGCCAATACGGCGGCGATGACGGCCGCGGTGGTGATCAGCGGCTTCCTGGGCAGCATCAACAACGGCAATGACAACGACGAGGATGTGATCAGCGTCAACCTGAAGCAGGGCGAGACCCTGAACCTGGATCACAACCTGACGGCGGGCCGGGTGGGCATGGAGTACGCCTTCAATGGCGGGGCCTACACCGCGATTACCGACGGTGGCTCGTTCACCGCGGGGGCGGACGGCACCTACCAGATCCATATCACCAACCTGACCAACCCCAGCGGCGCCAACGCCAACGGTTCGGAAAACTACCAACTGACCATGACCGTCAACTACGCTGGCGGCCAGGAGTCCACGCCGGATTACCACGGTACCTACACCGCCAGCGACAGCCATGGCGGCAGCGACAGCGCGGCGGTGAGCATCAGCTATCAAGGCGGCCATACCCTGACCGGCACCGCTGGCGACGATGTGCTGCTGGCCGGTAGCGGCGACAACCTGATCAATGCCGGCGACGGCAACGACGTGCTCGTCGCCGGCAGCGGCAACAACATCCTGCACGGCGACGCTGGTAACGACCTGCTGTTCAGCGGGCCGGGCAACGACCTGCTCGACGGTGGCACGGGCAACGACACCGCCAGCTACGCCCATGCCAGTGCCGGGGTCACGGTCGACCTCGCGCTGCTCGGTGCGCAGAACACCGGCGGTGCCGGCACCGATATCCTGGCCGCCATCGAAAACCTGGTGGGCTCCAACTACAACGACAGCCTGACCGGCGACAGCAACGCCAACATCATCACCGGCGGCCTGGGCAACGATGTGCTCAACGGCGGTGGCGGCGACGACCTGTTGATCGGCGGGCTGGGCAACAACACCCTGACCGGTGGCAGCGGCAGCGACACCTTCCAGTGGCAGCAGGGCAACAGCGGGCATGACCTGGTCACCGACTTCACGCCGGGCACCGACAAGCTCGACCTGTCGCAACTGCTGCAAGGCGAGAACGCCAGCAGCGCATCGCTGGATGACTACCTGCACTTCACCGTCACCGGCAGCGGCCCGTCGCTGGTCACCAGCATCGATGTCAGCGCGGCGGCGGGGGCCACGCCGAGCCAGACCATCGACCTGGCCGGGGTCAACCTGGCGGCGCATTACGGGGTGACGCCGGGCGCGGGTGGGGTGATCGCCGGTGGCGCGGATACCGCGACCATCATCAACGGCATGC
>NZ_JACMZT010000045.1:0-51614 GCF_017349615.1 Pseudomonas sp. GW531-T4 | reverse complement strand
CACCGGCAACCATTTCGGTTCGCGCCTGGTGTTCGACCGCGATGGCTACCTGTTCATCACCCTGGGGGAAAACAACGAGCGCCCGACTGCCCAGGACCTGGACAAGCTGCAAGGCAAGATCGTGCGCCTGTATCCGGATGGCCGGATCCCGCAGGACAACCCTTTCGTCGGCCAGCCGGGCGTGCGCCCGGAAATCTGGTCCTACGGCCACCGCAACCCCCAGGGCGCGGCGCTAAACCCCTGGAGCGGCACCTTGTGGGATAACGAGCATGGGCCCAAGGGCGGCGACGAAATCAACCTGATCGAGCGTGGCAAGAACTACGGCTGGCCCCTGGCAACCCACGGCATCAACTATTCCGGTGCGCCGATTCCCGAAGCCGAGGGCAAGACCGCCCCGGGCACCGTGGGGCCACGGCATGTCTGGGAGAAGTCCCCCGGCATCAGCGGCATGGCCTTCTACGACGGCGACCGCTTCAAGGCCTGGCAACACAACCTGTTTATCGGCGCCCTGGCTTCCCAGGAACTGATCCGCCTGCAATTCGATGGCGACAAGGTGGGCCACGAAGAGCGCCTGCTGGGTGAACTCAAGGAGCGCATCCGCGACGTGCGCCAGGGGCCGGACGGTTATCTGTATGTGCTGACCGACGAGGACAAGGGCACGCTGTACAAGGTTGGCCTGGAATAAACCAATCCCTTCTTCTGTAGGAGCGAAGCTTGCTCGCGAAAAAATCTTCAACGATAACGCGTGTTGGCAGGATGAATCGCCGCTTCGCGGCTATCGCGAGCAAGCTTCGCTCCTACAGAGGCACTGCGGTCGGGTAGAGGATCACCGCCGCCTGCAGCTTGCCGCTTCCGAAACGGCACATCTTGGCGAACTCGCCGTGGCTCACCGGCAGGTGCTGGCAATCCATCGGCTGACGGTGCTGGCTGTGGTCGACATCGGGATCGTGCAGGTAGACGAACTCCTCGTCGCAGTCGGTGACCATCACCCAATGCGGGGCCTTGGAGCGAGTCAGGCGGTAGCTGCTGATCAGCACCAGGGGCTGGCCGCCGTCGGCCAGCAGCCTTGGCAGGTCCAGCGGGCCGCCCAGCACCTGCAAGACGTCGCTGCTATCCAGCTCTGTGCAGAATTCCTCGTGCACCAGGCGCATGACGTCTTTTTTATGCTCGTCGCGCACCCCACCAAGAAACAGCGGCCCGCGGGTATTGACCTGCAGCCTGACCCTGAAGCCCCGGCGCCACGCGGCCAACGCCAGCCCCTGGGGGCTGCAGCCGCCATGCCCGGAGGTCATGAACACGGTGGTCGCCTCGCGCCACAGCTGCAGCTCTTCGCGCCGCTCCAGGGCCCGTCCGGGTTGCAGCGCGCCCATGGCCATCAGCAGGCAGGCCGGGCCGCAGGTGAAATCGGTGGTCTGCTGGTAATAGGGCACGCTGATATTGCGGGTCTCGCGATGCTGCAGGATGCGCTTTTCCAGGCGCAGGGCATCGGCGTGATCCTCGTAGTAGTCGTGCAGCACGGCGAAGCGCCGGTAGCCGCTGCGTTCGTACAGGGCGATAGCCGTCGGGTTGTCGGTGCGCACCTCCAGCCGCAGGTAGGCGCAGTCATGCTCCCGCGCGCAGGCCTCGATCCGCTCCAGCAGGCGCTTGCCCAGGCCCAGCCCGCGGGCCTCGACCGCGGTGGCGATGGAGTACAGGCGGGCCAGGGACGTACCGCGATGGAACAGCACCAGGGCGTAACCCAGTAGCTGCTCCGCCTGCTCGGCGACGATCAGGCGCGCATGGGCGCGGCTGATCATCCACTGGAAGCTGCGCGCGGTGAGGCGATCGGTGGTGAAACACTGCTGTTCCAGTTGCACTAATGCGGGCAAATCCTCAGGTGTGGCAATGCGAAAGACAAGATCCATATAACCGCCGTAAAAGTTGCGTAACGAAACGAGACTTTCAGAAAAGTTCGTGCTTAATAGAAAAGGTCTTGTTCTTAAGCGGATCAAACATTATGTCAGCGGTACAAGGTCATTGGCGTGGAGTATCCGAGCAAAGTCTGCCGGCGACAATAACGCCGGTTAATTATTTTTCAACGGTGAGTGAAACTTCCAGTCAGTTGGTGATTATTGTCGAGCGCAAGGAAGATTGGGCTTCCTACTTCCCCAGCGAAGACATCCTCAGCGCCCAGGAGTACCTGGAACAGACCCGCGAAACCCAGCCCGGCAAGCGGGTCCAGGTGATCAACCTGTGCCGCAGCTACAAGTACCTGGGCCACGGTTACTACTGTTCGCTGCTGGCCGAGGCGCGGGGGCACAAGGTGATTCCCTCGGTGCGCACCATCAGCGAACTGACCCGCAAGTCGCTCTACGGACTGGCCCTGGACGACCTGGATAAAACCCTGGAAAAGGCCCTGAGCAATCATCTTTACAGCGATACCGAAGGTTTTACCCTGACCCTCTACTTCGGCAAGACCCATATCGAACCGTTACAGGAGTTGGCCCGCCAGTTATTCGAAGTTTTCCCCTGTCCGATATTGCTGGTGGACTTCAAACGAACTAACGGCTGGCATATCGAAGGCGTGAAGTCCGGGGCCTTACATAAGTTGCGCGAAGACCAGGAAGATCAATTCGCCCATTCCCTGGACAGTTTCAGCCGCAAGATCTGGCGCGTGCCGCGCTCGAAAAGACTGGCCCGGTATGACCTGGCCATCCTGCATGACCCCCAGGAAGCCTTGCCGCCTTCCAACGCCCGGGCGCTGGAGAACTTTGTCCGGGTCGGCAAGGGCCTGGGCATCGACGTCGAGCTGATCGAGAAGAAGGATTACCCGCGGATCGCCGAGTACGACGCCTTGCTGATCCGCGAAACCACCAGCGTCGACAACCACACCTACCGCTTCGCCAAGAAGGCCGAAAGCGAGGGCCTGGTGGTGATGGATGACCCGACCTCGATCCTGCGCTGCACCAACAAGGTCTACCTGACCGATCTGTTGAAAAGCCATCAGTTAGGCATGCCCGCCACCGAGATTCTCTACAAGGAGCGACCGGAAGATTTCGAGCGGGTTGGCGAACGCCTGGGCTTCCCGCTGGTGCTGAAGATTCCCGACGGTTGTTTCTCCCGCGGGGTGATCAAGGTCGAGAGCCAGCAGGCGCTGCTGGAGGCCACCGCCGAACTGTTCGAGCATTCGGTGTTGCTGCTGGCCCAGGAGTTTTTCTACACCGAGTACGACTGGCGCATCGGCGTGCTCAACCGCAAGCCGATCTTCGCCTGCCAGTACTTCATGTCCAAGGGCCATTGGCAGATCTACAACCACAAGGCCAAGGGCCAGGACATCAACGGCGAATGCCGCACCCTGGCGATCCACGAGGCGCCGCGGGCGGTGGTGGAGCTGGCGGTGAAGACCGCCAACCTGATTGGCGACGGCCTGTACGGCGTGGACCTGAAACAGTCCGGCGACAAGGTGGTGGTGATCGAAGTCAACGACAACCCCAACCTGGACGCCGGCATCGAAGATGCCTACCTGCGCGACGATCTGTATTCCCTGGTGCTCGAGGAGTTCGTCCGCCGCCTGGAACTCAAGCGCCGCGGACAGGCCTGGTGAACGGCCGATGATCAAGAGCTATCAGCTGAGCCAGGGTCGCCTGCTGGCGGTGGAGCGCCTGGACGCCGAGGTGATGCTGTTCAGCAACCCCGACCCCGCCGAACGCGATGTGCTGCACACCGGCTTCAAGCTCGACGAACACGCCCTGGCCTCGGCCCTGGACCCGGACGAGGTGTCGCGCATCGAGTTCCACCCGGACAACCTGTTCCTGATCTGGAAGCGCCCGGAGAACTACTCCGGCGGCGGCAGCCTGTCGTTCGAGGTGTCGTCCTGCGGCCTGCTGTTTTCCCCGCAGCGCCTGCTGCTGATTGCCCATGACGACAGCCAGCTCAGCGGCCTGGGCGCGCGCCAGGCCTTGAATAGCCCCCTGGATGTGCTGCTGGACCTGCTGTCCAACAACATCCATCACTACCTGGGGCACCTCAAGGTGATCAAGATGGTCGCCCGGGAGTTGCAGCAGCAGTTCAACGACTCGATGGAAAACCGCCACCTGATCCAGATGTTCAACCTCAGCGAAAGCCTGATCTATTACATCAACGCCATTCACAGCAACGGCGCGGTGCTGACCCGCCTGCGCAACCACGCCGAGAAGGAACATTTCAGCGCCGAGGCCATCGGCCTGATCGACGACCTGATCATCGAGAACAACCAGTGCTACAAACAGGCGGAGATCTATTCGACGGTGTTTTCCGGGCTGATCGATGCGCGCGGCAACCTGATGAACAACAACATGAACAGCCTGCTGCGCAAACTGACCCTGATCAACGTGGTGTTCCTGCCGCTGAACCTGATCGCCAGCATTGGCGGCATGTCCGAATTCAGCATGATGACCGCCGGCACCCCCTGGTGGATTGCCTACCCCTTGTTCCTCGTGGCGATGCTGCTGGCGGCAGGGGGGATGGTGCTGGGGCTCAGGCGCCTGGCCGGCAGCGGCAAGTGCGCCTGAGCGTTCAGGCCGGTTGCAGGGTCAGCACTTCATAGCCGTCGCGGGTCACCGCCACCGTGTGTTCCCACTGCGCCGACAGGCGGTTGTCGCGGGTGACCACGGTCCAGCCGTCTTTCAGGCCGCGCACCCGGGCGCTGCCCTGGTTGATCATCGGCTCGATGGTGAACACCATGCCTTCGCGCAGCTCCAGGCCGGTGCCGGGGCGACCGAAATGCAGGATCTGCGGTTCTTCGTGCATCTGCCGGCCGATGCCGTGGCCGCAATATTCGCGCACCACGCTGTAGCCCTGGGTTTGCGCGTGTTTCTGGATGGCATGGCCGATATCGCCAAGGCGCGCGCCGGGGCGGACCAGCTTGATGCCTTGCCACATCGCCTCGAAGGTGGTGCTGACCAGGTGCTGGGCCTTGGGGCTGACGTTGCCGACCAGGTACATCTTGCTGGCGTCGGCGATAAAGCCGTTCTTTTCCAGGGTGATGTCGATGTTGATGATGTCGCCGTCCTTGAGGATGGCCTGCTCATGGGGCATGCCATGGCACACCACTTCGTTGATCGAGGTGTTGATCGAGTAGGGGTAGTTGTACTGGCCCTTGCTCGCCGGGCGGGCGCCCAGGTCGTGGCGGATGAAGCGCTCCACCGCGGTGTCCAGCTCCATGGTGGAAAGGCCGGGCGCGACCAGGTCGTCGAGAAAGGTGAACACCGTCGCCAGCAGGCGCCCGGACTCACGCATCAGGGCCAGTTGTTGCGGGGTCTTGATCAGGGGCTGGGTCATTCGCTGCGCCCCCGGATCAGGTCGCTCTTGTTCAGCAGCAGCTTGTTGATCAGGTCGTTGTAGGCCAGGTGCGGATTGAGCTCGGCCAAGAGGCCGATCTTGATCCAGAACTCGGCCTGGGCGTTGATGGAGCGATCCATGGCGTCGCTGGCGACGCGGATCTGTTCATGCAGCTGATCTGAAATCTTGACGATGCCCACGGGGTTTCTGTCCTGGTAAATATACGAATCATATATGTTTCATATATTCATCGGCAAACGGCAATCTCTCGACCGGGCTCAAGCCTGCTGGCGGGCAGGGCGGGTGGTTCTCCGTTCACGAAAGCCGCGAACCACCAGATACAACAGCGGACCGATGGAGACGAACACTGCCGTCAGCAGCAGATAAGGCAGCACCGACAATGCGGACTGGCCACGAGAGCGGGCGTCCCGGTACATCCAGATGCCGGCCAGGGTCGCTAGCAAGTACAGGTCGATCACCACCTGCGCGGTGTCGGCGCGGGACATCAGCCCGAGGCCAAACTCGATCAGCGATTGTTCCGCCTGCAGCATCACCGCGAAGGTGTAGCCGGCAAAGGCGATCAGGGCAATCAACGGCAATCCGACAGACTTCATGGGTTCCTTCCTTGGTGGCTGAATGAGGGCTGAGAAGCGAGCCGCGAGAGTAGCGCAGGCAGCGGTCGTCTCAAAGAATTGGCCATTGACTTGCCAGCAGCGTGCCGGTTAATTTCCTGGCCATGACTTTTTCCGCATTGCGTTCCCAGCCAAGCATTATTACCGCCATTCCTGATTGGCGGGCCTGACACTGCACCCAACCCGCCCTAGAGGCGGGTTTTTTCTTTCTGTCTCCGGGGCCTTCAACACAGCCAGGAGAGCCGTATGAACCATCCCGCCGAGCCCGACACGCAACTGGACCTGCTTGAGCACTACGTGAAGAAGATTCTCGCGGCGCCGGTCTACGACCTGGCGGTGCGTACGCCGTTGCAGCCGGCGCCGGCCTTGTCGGCGGCGCTGGGCAACCAGGTGCTGCTCAAGCGCGAGGACCTGCAACCGACCTTTTCCTTCAAGATCCGCGGTGCCTACAACAAGCTGGTGCAGCTCAGTGACGAGCAGAAGCGTCGCGGAGTGATTACCGCATCCGCCGGCAATCACGCCCAGGGCGTGGCGTTGGCGGCGCGGGAACTGGGGATCAAGGCGACCATCGTCATGCCTTCCACCACGCCGCAACTGAAAGTGCAGGGCGTCAGCAGCCGTGGCGCCGAGGCGGTGCTGCACGGCGAGAGCTTTCCCTTTGCCCTGGCCCATGCCCTGCAACTGGCCGAGCACAGCGGCCAGACCTTCGTCTCGCCCTTTGACGACCCGGACGTGATCGCCGGGCAGGGCACGGTGGGCATGGAGATCCTGCGTCAGCACTCCGGACGCCTGGACGCGATCTTCGTCCCGGTGGGTGGTGGCGGACTGATCGCCGGCATCGCCGCCTACGTGAAATACCTGCGGCCCGAGGTGCGCATCGTCGGCGTCGAGTCCGAACACTCCAACTGTTTGCAGCAGGCGTTGCGGGCCGGGGAAAGGGTAGTGCTGCCCAGCGTCGGCACCTTCGCCGACGGGGTCGCCGTGGCGCAGGTCGGCGCCCATTGTTTCGAGCTGTGCCGAGTGCTGGTCGACGAGGTGATCACGGTCAGCAACGACGAACTCTGCTGCGCGATGAAGGACATCTACGACGACACCCGCTCCATCACCGAGCCCTCGGGGGCGCTGGCGGTGGCCGGGATCAAGCGGTACGTGGCCCGCAGCGGCGTACAGGGCGAAACCCTGGTGGCCATCGATTCCGGGGCCAATATCAACTTCGATCGCCTGGGGCATGTGGCCGAGCGCGCGGCTTTGGGCGCGGTTGCGCTGGTGTAAGAAGGAGCAGGGCCTCTGCAGCCGCTGGCGAAGCCTGCGCACGAGCGCGAAGCGCTCGCCAACCGAACCACTGCTGCACCGCGTTGCCTGGCCTGGCGGCTACTGCGTAGCCGATCGCAGCCTGCGGCAGCGGCTACATCACCTGCGATGCAGCCGCCGCGGTCTGGATTATTCCGCGCGGGCCTTCTCGACTTTATCGGAGGCGGACCACAGGCGGTAGCGCACTTCAATGTCCTTGGGGGCGTAGATCACGATCGGCAGCTTGCTGTTGTAGCGCAGCACGAAGCCTTCGCCGACCACCGGCACGAACGCCTGCTTGCTGGTGCCTTCGGGACAGGCCATCAGGGTGCTCATCGGGCCGCTGACCTTGTCCAGGCGGTAGTAGGGATAACCCCAGCCATCCAGGTTTTTCTCTTCCAGGGTGCCGCCCAGGCGCTGACGGTTGCAGTCGACGGTCAGGGTCTTGCCGGCCAGCACCTCGACCTTGAAGTCTTCTTCCTTGGCCTGCTTGGGCAGATGGATCACCTGGCGCACAAAACCGTCTTCGGCCTTGGGGTAGGGCGCCACGTCTTCGAGTTTGGCCGCATGGCTCAGGGTGGAAATACCGCTCAACAGCACAGCGACGGCGGTGGAAACAGGAAAAAAGCGCATAAGGCCTCCTTGCAGGTTGATCGACGGCTCTCTCCATTTAGAGGGAGTCGCTTGCTTGAAACGCCGGGCAGTTTGACCGGGTAACGCCCGATCATGCAAACCGTGGCCCGCTTCGCCGCGGCAACTGACATGATGTATTCCTTCAATATCCAATGGTAAGTCAATGATTTATAAAGCATGACAACTGGCGGGAGGACGGTATGCATATGCTCCATCCTCTATCGGCGAGAGGCAGCTATCGGTTCCGCAGGAGGTCTTCCAGTCAGGCGAAAGTCCCAGGACTGAGGGTGAAAAAAAGCCTCACTGCTCAGAGCAAAATAGAATTTAGTAGAAGCGCAAATACGGCCTAGTCTAGGAATTGGCTTTCTCTTCCAGGGAGGTTTAGTCATGCCGTACGCCGTATTTCGGGGGTGGAATCCCGAGACGATATTCTTGCCATCATTGAATGGCCACTGCACCAACGGAGAGATCTGCCATGTTCTTATCTGCCTTGGAACTGCGCAATATCATTGAATGCAGCTTCCTGCCCAAACGCTGCGAGTGCACCCTGAGCCCCGACCTGCACATGACCGTAAAAGTCTATGGCGACCATGAAACCGACCGTGTGGACCTGGTGGTCACCGGTATCGATGCGGCGAGCCTCAACGGCTGCCGGGAAATCAACGACCTGATCGCCGAACTGCGCTACGACCTGGCCAATCATCCGGGAAGCCAGCCCATCACCCTGAAATCCAGGGCTCATTGATCGGCGGCTTTGCCAATGCCTGCGTTGCCTGCCTGGCCTGGATAGATCCCGGGCCAGGCGCAAACTCGACCCTCACCGCGAATAAAATCCCCGCCTGAATCTCACAGGGCTGCCTGCAACAACCTTGCATGCGGTAGAGCAGGGGCAGTCTTCAGTTCTGATAACTGCAGGCGTCCGACAGCTTGCGGTAGCTGATGGCCTCCAGCTTGCCCGCCTTGTCGATAAAGGTCATGTCCGCGGTGATCACCTTGCACTCCGGCGTCGCAGGCTCGGTCATCGACACCACCTTGGCCACATTCAGCGGCATGCCATAGTGATAAGGCACCGGCTGCACCTGGGCCGTGTCCGCCTGAGCCACACCCACGATCCCGACAAAAGCCAAGGCCCCGACCAGCAAAATACGCATGTTCATGAGAATTTCTCCGATAAGCCCGACACAAACCGTCATCGAGCGCGCCGCGGAGGGCGGCAGAGGATTCTGCGCTGCGCGGTCCCGTACAGTTTTCGGCTGGGGGATTAATCGAAGATTAAGTAGGGGGCTAATGATTTGTGGTGTGAAGGGAGATCGGTCAGGGGAAGGGGCTGTGGGCAGAAATGTTTACCCGTTGTTCAATCCCAGTGTGAGGCTTGAAGGCAAGGGAAGCCCCCTGCCTTTCAGATCATTTCTACTATTTCAGTTAACCAGTTCCATGGAGGGAGCTTGGTAACTCTGGTCAATTTCCACTCCTGCAGTTCTTGCCTTGGACTCGGCTTCCGATCTAAGCAGTAAAAGAGCTTTCAAGTGCTCGGGAAATAGCTTCCTCCAGTTAGGGCGCTCTTCCTCTTCGAAGCTGTTTTGCCAAAAGGTATTCAGTGAGGTGAATTCGATTTTTATTAAATAGGACCCGGTCTCTGTCGAGGCAACCGCCGAGTTTCGCAAGACCTTGATGTGAGCCAGGTAGTCGCCACTGTACAAGTACCAGTCATAGAACATGCCTGATGCTGCCCACTGCTCAAGACTCATTTTTCTGTCTGGATCAAAGAGCGGATGGCCCAAAGGACTTCGCCCGAATACCGATTTTTTCCAGTCGAATTTATCCAGTTCGGAACCTGGGATTCGTGGGTCCGAAGGGAAGTAGTATTTATGCCATCCCGCCGCCTTCAGTTTGTCTACGAGGCCGTAGATCAGCGTCCGATTTTCTTCGTGTGTGCTGTTATCCGGCAAGCCACGGAGCGTAACTTCAACCTCCTCGATGTTCTTGGAAACAGCATCGTCGGCCACAACACCAAGGGATACGACCTGATTCAACTCGAGGGCACTCTCTGGCTGAGTGATGTTCAGGCTCAATAGATCCCGGTCATCCCTGCTTTTATTGATCTCGTACCAGCATATATTGGTGGTAGCCAAGCAGTCGGAGCTGAACTTGACAGGGCTTTGTTTAAGTAGGTCTTCAATAGGTGATCCTAGTTGAATATTTATGCTCTTGGTTTCTTTTTTAATCTTGTACGTGCCTTCATTTGTAAAGCCATCACAGCCAACGAGCAATACAAGGGACAGTAACCAGAGTGTTTTCATTCCTTGCTCCTCTGACTGGCAAGCGTAACGATCCCATTAACCGGTCCATGGAGGGCGATACCGTGATAAAGCCTCTCATTTCTCTAGAGCTTTGATTCGAGGGTCTTGGTAGTTTTCATCCACCTCAATACCTGCTGTGCGTACCTTTTCTTCTCGTTCTTGCCGCATTTCAGCATATTTTTTCAAACGTGCAGGGAGTAACTCTCTCCAGTTACGTCGCTCATTTTTTTCTTCAAATCCGGAAAGCCAGTAGAATTCCTCAGTTTTGAAATTCAAGGTGATTAGGTAAGTTCCGCGTTCACCAGGTGTATCTTTGGAGTTTTTTCGCCAGGCGCGAAGATTTAAATGAACTCCATCCTTGAAAAAATACCAATTATAGAAGGAGCCGACTTTAAGCCAGGAGTCCATGTCCATTTCATAGTCCGGATCCAGCCAGGGATGGCTGCTTACATAAAATCCAAGTACATCATCTGGGCTGTTTATCTTTTTTGCCTGTGAACCACTTACTCTAGGGTCAGATGGAAAGAAGTAGTGCTGCCATCCCACAGCTTTTATAGAGTTTGTCAGCGCATAGATAAAATCTCTTTGATCCTTGTGGAGGCTGTTGTCTGGAAGGCCGCGCAAGGTCAACTTGAGGTTGCTCAGATTTTTGCCAAACTCTTTGCTGACAGCAGTTGTGATATCTGAAACCTGATTGATATTTAATATTTTATTATCAAGGCTGATATCTACTGAAGGAAGGTTACTGCTGCTGGAAGGATTCTGGACTTTATACCAGCACATATCCACTGTATCCATGCAGTCTTTAGAGAACTCGACCGGACTTTTTTGTAGTAGGCTTTGTGCAGATCCGTTGAGGTCTATGTGGATGAGTTGGCTTTTTGCATATGTGTTCTCGCTTTTATTACAGCCGGCCAGAAAGGTAATAATGATAAGGTAGGACAGTCTTCTCATGTTTTGTTTTTCCAGAAAGCGATACTTGATATCTGCATCTCCATGTAGGGTTTTCAATTTTGATCGATGCGCCATATTTTTTGTTAGCGACTTCTTGCGCTTATTGACAAATGACTCTACCTCGCTTTCGCTATGCTGAAGTGCTTCATGTTTTGCGTGAACACTTTCAGTATCGCCGTCCAACCATGCTTGCGCGATTCTGAGTCGCCAGCCTGCGCGGAGACTCTTGGATGAGGAATTGCTGAAGTAGCCTTGTATTTGTATAGAGCAAGCTCTCTTTCTTTGGCGGTTTGCTGCTCTCTGCAAAAAACTGTGCATGAGCTTGACTGAGAACCATCCGCAAGATAACGGCAATGTAGTAAGGGATTCTCATAAGAGTTACTGGCTTAGCCTGTCAGGGAAAAAAGATAGAGGTGGGTGGCTAGCCTTCCACTTTTTGGATGTTTCTATTGCTTCCTCTATTTGTTGTGAGGTCATTTTTTTTGCAATTAGAGGGAGCTTGTATTCAACATTTTCTTGCATTCCACCACCCCCGTCCAACTCCTTTAAAAGATAGATGAGGGCATACCCTTTTATAGGTTCGAAAGGAAAGCCGTAAGTATCGGGTTCATGGGCAAGATCCGAGCCGTAACCATATACTGTTGGGGCATAACCAGTTAAAGCTGCTTTTTCATTCCACTGACGAAAGCCTTCTGTGTCACCTTTTTCAAACAATATGGCCGCATATTCCATCATCGCTTTTGGGTAGCCACCCTCGGCGGATGCCTTAAACCACTTCTCAACTACTTCGGCACGGTTCCATGGCAAAAGAAAACCTTCACCCTGCTTGTACAGTATTCCCATCCAGTACTGGGCAATCGCATGACCGTTAGTGGCGGATTTTTCAAGCCAAGTGTTGTCCAGTGTCAGCTCGTACATTACATACATCGCTTCTGCATCTTTTGCAGAAGTTCGAGGTTCGGCAAGTTCTTTAGCTTTATTTAACCAATCAATTGGACTCTTCTGGTCAATAGGACAGTCCTTTGCCATTTTGCAGAGGTCATCCTTATCCCGGCCAAGTTGAATCATCGCGTATAAATTGCCTTGAGATGCGGCCGCCTCATACCACTTTTTTGCCTCAGAATTCATAAAGTGGTTCTTTTTTCTGAGTGCCTCTGCCAAGAAGTATTGCGACTCATCGTCTCCTGCCTCGGCTGCAACAGTCAAAAAAGGAGCAGCCGAAGTGGCTTTGAACTGATTGTATAGAATCAAGCCTTGCTCTTTAGCGGTCTGCTGCTCCGGCGAAAGCCCCGCGTTCACTTGACTGGAGAGCAACAAGAAAATAGCCGTCACTATGGAAGATATTTTCAAAAAGTGATCTCCGGTCAAAGTAGAAAGCGATGAGGTTGTTAGTGGTGAATGTCAATACCCAAGTTTGTCTGGGAAATACGAAATGGGCGGGTGAGAGGATTTCCATTTCATTGCAAACTCTTTTGCTTCTTCGATTTGGCTGGGCGTCATTTTTGCAGCAATTTCTGGAAGTACTTCTTCAAGGTAAGATTGAACGTTTCCGCCGCCACCATCCAAGTCAGATAGAAGAGAAGTTATTCCGTAGCCTTTTACAACATTATATGGAAAATCAAATCTTGACGGCGCATGAGCCAAATATGCCCCATAGCTGCTTACACCGTCTTCCAGGCCTGCCTCGGCAGATTTTTTAATCCATTTCCGTACATCAGATAAGTCGCCGCCGTTTTCATATAAAAAAACTGCGTACTCCATCATGGCTTTGGGGTAACCATTTTCGGCAGACTTTCTTAACCATTCACCTACAATGTTATCTCGCTTCCAAGGCAGAAAGAAGCCTTCACCTTGCCGAATGCCAATTGCCATCCAGTATTGAGCAATAGCATGATCATGCTCTGCGGATTTTTCCAACCAATCTTTATTTGATGTTACTTCATACATAATGAACATGGCTTCGGCATCGCCTTGCTCTGCTTTTGGTTTGGCCATGTCTTGAGCGTGTTTTAACCATCCTGATGGGGTTCTTTTCCCATCAGGGCAGTTTTTTAACGTTGCACACAGATCTTTTTTACTGCGCCCTAGCCGAATCATGGAGTAAAAATCGCCTTGCTCCGCAGATTTTTCATACCATGATTGTGCTTCTGCTGTAATAAACTGGCTAGCAAGGCGTAATTCTTCAGCCAGATAAAATTGGGCTTCTGAGTCTCCTGCTTCCGCCGCTATTCGTAAATATCTTTCAGCAGGCTTATATTGGTTAAACAAGCTTATGCCATGTTTTTTTGCGTCTGCTTGCTCTTGGTTTATTTGAGCTGAAACAGTACTGGAAATAAAAAATAATATTAGGGCGGCTATGGTGTTTGATTTGAGTAGCATATGGCTTCCATTTACTCGCTAGAGCCAACGTAGTCTGCTTGGCCGTGAGGTAGATAGGTGCGTCCGTAATATGTTTTTCGTGTGCAAAGTCCATCCAGGTTGGCGCCAAGCAAACTAACATGTTTCTTGTAGCGCTCTCTCATGCGATCATTTCGTACGTTGTATAGATTTTGCACGCCTTCGGACATAAAATTATCCATTTTCAGGCGGTTTTCACAATAATTCTGTTTCGGATTATCATCTTTAGTGCCGAATCTACTCATGCGCATACATGCATCTTCAAACTGTTTCTGGGCTGTAGAAATAGTTCCTTGTTGCTTGGCCCTTTCTACTATCCAACCTAAGATTCGCTCAATTGCCTGTTGTTGTAATAGATGTGCCTGAGATTTGTTGTAAGTGTGTTTGTCTTCCCTGGACTCAGCTTTTGAGTCAGATGCAACATCGATAATGTCGAAGCTTTCTGCTGCTGAAAGCAGCGTCATCAGCATCGGCCCTAAAGCGCTAGGAGTAGCATTTAGAACCCACATCTCAAGCTCAGCCTGATCACGGTAGGTCATTATGGTATGAGCGATTGGTCCGCCTCGTCCTCCTCCTGTCAAGGACTCATATAGAGACATCGCTATATCCCACCCCATCATATAAATCATCGCCACATTCATCCCGGCGGTGCCTATAAAGTTGAGCCTGTCGATAAAGGTTTCAGCTTCTTGAGAAACAAATACCAGTCGGTGGCCTTGGTTCTTATGCATCTCACGACGTATCAGGTTGATCAGTTCTGTTACCCCGTCGTACCCCACCTCAAACTCAAACTCCCCACCGCCACCGGCACCTACTATCAGCGATGCTTTGAGCCTCATGATAAAGCGGCCTTCGTGCAGCGAAATCGTTACGTCTGCGTTAGCGCCAGCGCCCAGCGAGCCGGTGAATCCCGCTGTGAGCCTTGCGAGACTGAACCATTGGCTTGCCTTATTGGCATTGTCTTTACCGGCCATGCCGGGAGTCGGTGCAGTACGCAGTAATACAACTTGCTGTGGGGGGGCCCAGTTCAAGGCACCTGTCAGCAGAACTCCTGCCTGGACTCCGGCAAACAGGCTGAATTCGGCCTTGGCGCCGTCTTCGACTTTCAAGGCACTGGTGGGATTGTCCTGCATGGCGCTGCGTTGTGTGACCGCTATTGCTCGTTTCGCTTCTGGTCGTTCGGCATTTTCAATGGCTTGCAGGTTCATGCCGCCTCGAACATTACCCGCGCCCAGTTCGATGCTTGATGACAGAAGCAACGACGCGCCGGCATAGCCCCATGCCCTGGCGCCCAGATGCAAGGAAAAACGACCGAGATTGAGTGTCTGAGGCTGGTCCTGATAGTCCTGATAATTGAGTACGAACTCTTTTGCCCGACTGCGTTCCGGGAGGTCGACTTTTAGAAGTTCAACTTCACCACGCGCCAAATCAATGCCGAAGCTGGCTTCGGCAGAGGCCTTGAAACCATCGGCCAGCGTGAACTCGGGGCCTTCAAGCTTTAGCTCTTTGTGAATCATCGACTGTGCAGGAGAGAGGCACCTGATGAGCTGCGCCTGAGGGCTTTTATCGAAGAGCCTCAATTGACTGCGAACCTCACCCTTGAACAACAACTGGCGCAGCCGCAAACCCCATTCCTGCCTGACGGAGGCATCTTCAAGCGTACTGACCTTGTAGTTCTTGCTTTGCAGGTAACTATAGAAGAGCTCGACATCAAACCAGCCTTGGGCGTCAAACCAGTTATTTTCCTGGTCCTTGATCGCGATGGCGCCTTGTAGACGCAGCCATTCGTGGAATGAATTGTCGGTTGTGTCTTCAGTGGACTTTTCGCTGCTGTTACCAGGCACTTTCACCAGATCTTCTTCGAGATCGGCTCCTATTTTGCTCAAGTCCTCTTTCACTACTTTTCTGATGCCTTCAAGGTTCAACAGGCTAAAGTGCTTCAAGGGCTTGTTCACGGCGCTCAGCAAACTGACTTCCCGCAATGGGAATCCTGCCTTTACTCGACGTTCTTCCGGTTTCGGTTCGAATTGTTCCGGCTCCCACAACAGGTGGCGGAGCGGGGTGGTTTTGGCCACGGCGGCTTCCGCTGTAGCACGCAAGGCAATTCTCGATTGCTGGAGGCGTTCCCATTCAGCCTTTTCGGCATCGATCAAACCAGAGGGGGCGGGAATGTTCTGACCGCTAGCGTCAATCCAGGCTTTGTATTTGCTGCGGATCCGCTCACTGACGTCATTTTGCTGCTGTTCCGTCTCCAGATAGGACTTGAATTGCTCTATGCCCGCTTCAATGGCGCCATTTTCCGGAATCAACGCGAATTCAGGCAGAGCCAACCCGTAGTCCGCGACTTTCAGGATTGCGTCGATATAAGCGCTGAACTTCTTCTCCAGCCTCTTGCGTTCCTCAGCTTGCAATTCCAGATAACGGCACATTTGTGCCTTGCCGTCGCTCGCGCAGTTGGTGGCATCCAAATAGAACTTTTTATTTTTCGCCAGATCGTCCGCACTGAGCGTGGTCAGTTCGTCGTCGTCAATCAGCTCTTTGCGAGCCTTCAGATAAGTTTGAACACGTTTGCGCGCTTCAAGTGCTTCTGGGGTGAACAAGTTGCCGTTTTCGTAGATGTAGCCCTCTTTTTCAGCCTGTGCCACAGCGATTTTCTTGAGCTTTTTCCACTCATGATGCAGATGCTGAAGATGCATGCCTTCTTTGTGGGCTTCGAGAAACTGATCCTGTTGAGTGCTGGCCAGCTCGCGACTGAGGTAGGAGTCGGGTTGTTCTTTCGCCCCCTGAGCCTTGGCAGCGTACTCGGCTTCTCTTTTTGCCGCTTTGATGCGCATCGCCATGGTGGGTTGGTCGATGTAAGGCTCCTGTTTCTCTATCTCCAGCATGCGGCTGCGCTGCTCGCCTTCGAGGAAGTTGGCCAGTTTGGGCTCCAGGAAATACTCCAGCAGCCCAAGCTTGTTCATGGCTTTCTGCCGCTCTTCGGGAGACTTTCCAGCTGAAAGATGATCCTCGAGTTCCTTCATTGCCTCCTTGATCGAAGTCGCCGCACGATCAGGAAGCAGGTAAAACATTTGCTCTTTGGTTGCGTAAATCACTTCCCCGAAAGTGGTTGAGCAAGGTGTTTTGACCTTTTCGAAGGAAGTTTCGCAACTCTTCGGCAGTTTAGGTTGCGGGTCCAGCTGTTTTGGCGGTTTGGCCACAGTCGTCTGAGCTGCCGGTTTGGGAGCGGCTTTCGATGCAACAGAGGTATCAGATTCCATAAATGCTTCCATTCGTGCGGGGCGCGGTGAGGTTCATCAGGCGTCGCTGGCGAGTTGCTGCAGCTGTTCAACCTTGATGAACGACTCTTCCTTGGATTGCAGGACGGTCATGGCTTGTGGCCGGGTTTTAAACGGTGGCCCATTGACCACCGGGGCCAGCTTGAGCAAATGCCGGCCTTCATAAATCTGGTGTTCCAGCAGCACGTCGAGGTTCTCGGTGATGTCTGGCAGGCGTTCATCCTCGGGTTCGCCGAAGGCGGCGTATTGCTCGTCGACCCAGTACACCCAGCCCAGGCGTGCCTGGACCCTGGCAGTGTCGGCGGGGAGGTTGAAGGCAGGGCCATCGGCGCTCCAGGGTTGCTGGGTGTCGGTGCTCCAGGCCAGCCAGGGGCCGTTCTGTGGGCCGAAATTGCGCGGGGCAGGGCTGTAGACGTTCTGCCAGGGGCCGAACAGCTGATTCGTGGCGTCGCCGGCGGTGTAGACCAGGGCGGCCCACAGGCTGGCCTTGTGATAGCTCAGCAGGCTCTGGCCGCCGGAGCCGTCATTGGCCTTCAGCAGCCAGCGGGCGTGGGCCAGGGCCTGGGCGGGATCCTCGGCGCTGAGGGCGATGCCGGTGCCGTTCTCTGCGCACAGGCGCGCGGCTTCGGCGGCCAGGCGGCTGCCCCAGGGGGCGACCAGCCACAGCGGGCCTTCGCTGGCCAGTTCGGCCAAGTCGGTATTGCCGAACAGCGGCTGGGTGTTCATCGGCTCGCCGATACGATACAGAATCGACATGGCCTCGGGCTGGCGGCCGCGATCGATGATGAAGTACAGGCTCTGGCTGGAGCCCTCGCGGGGCAGTTGCTCGAAGGTATAACGCGGTGCGGCCAGCAGGGTGTTCATGGCGTTTACATGCATGTGCAATCCTTACGGCTGCAGGCGCCGTTGCTCTGTTTTCCGCACAGCGGGGTGATGCCCGACTCGTTGAGGCGGCTGGGCAGCGGGACCTTGCCGGCCTTGTCGTTATCGGCGAGTTTCAAGGGGCCCGGCAACAGCGGCGCCGCCGGTGTACCCACCCCCGGCGCGCCACCGGAGTTGACCTTCACATTCGCCCCGCTGATGGTCACGCCACCGGCATCGAGCTTCACGAAACTGCCACCGGCCTTGGCGGTGAGTTCGGCGCCGGCTTCCAGGACCACGATGTTGCCGGTCTTGTAGTGGATTTCCTGGCCAGCTTCGACGAATTGCGCGGTGCCGATGTTGGCGTGCTGGGTGACGGCCACGGTGAGGTGGTCGTTGGCGCGGATTTCGCTCTTGCGGTCGAGGTGGGTGATGCGGTGTTCTTCGGCCTTGAGCTCGGTGAGGGTGTTGGCTTCGACTGTGTCGTGGCGTTCATTGCCGACGCGGATCCGCTGGTCGTGCTCGACGTTTTCGTCCCAGTCGCGCTGGGCGTGCAGGTAGATCTGCTCGGCGCCTTTCTTGTCTTCGATGCGCAGTTCGTTATAGCCCTTGCCACCGGGCGAGCTGAGGGTCTTGAAGGTGCTGCGGGTCTTGTTCGCCGGCAGGTCGTAGGGGACCACGTTCTCCTTGTGGTACAGGCAGCCGGTGACCAGGGGCTGGTCGGGGTCGCCTTCGAGGAAGGTCACCAACACTTCCATGCCGATCCGCGGGATGGCGATGCCGCCGTAGGCCTTGCCGGCCCAGCCGCTGGCGACGCGGACCCAGCAGGAGGTGTTGTCGTCGGCCAGGCCATCGCGGTCCCAGTGGAACTGCACCTTGATCCGCCCGTACTGGTCGCAATGGATTTCTTCGCCCTTGGGCCCGGTGACCACGGCGGTCTGGCTGCCCAGGGACTTGGGTTTCGGGTGTTCCAGCGGCGGGCGGTAGTGGGCGTCCCAGGGCGTGGCGAGGAAGCGGTTGCGGTAGCCCTGGTGGAAGTCGTCCTTGTGGCTGGTGACATCGCTGGTGATGTTCTCGCCCAGCACCTGCGGCTGCTTGCCCTCATGGATCACTTCCAGCAGCAGCCACAGGTCGTTCCATTCGCTGCGCGGGTGTTCGGCCAGGGTCAGGAAGTGGCCGCTGACCAGGCTCGGCTCGTCGCCTTTGCCTTCGGCCAGCTGGTAGTCGCTGCGGTGGCGTTCCAGGGCGCGGGTCGCCAGTTGCTTGCCGCGGGCCTGCTGGGTGAACAGGCCGGGGTAGTCGTAGTCTTCCAGGTCCGGCATGGCCCCGGACTTGGCCGCGCCTTCGGGCAGCAGCCGTGGTTTCTCGAAGTCGTAGTCGCGGCGGCTGACGCGGCTGGTGCGGGTTTCCAGGCGCAGGTTGAAGCGCTTGATCACCGGCTGCTCGGCGGCCATGCCCGAGTCCTGCTGGTAGTTCACCGCCGCCAGCTTGCGGAACACCGTCTGGTCGTCGCCGAACACCAGCTTGTGGCCGCCGGCACTGTGCTGGAAGTGGAAGTGAATGCCTTCTTCTTCACACAGGCGCTGGATGAAGTGCAGGTCGGACTCGTCGTACTGGGTGCAGTAGACCCGCTCCGGGTAGGTGGCGCCGAGCTGGAAACTGTAGGCGTCGGCCAGGATGCCGCGGGCCTCGAGGACCTGGGCGATGATCTTCGGCACGCTCAGATGCTGGTAGATCTTCTGGTTGAAGTTGTGGCGCAGGTAGTTGAGCTGCGGGGTCAGGCTGATGCTGTAGCGGGTCAGCTTGCGCCCGGAGTCGCCCTGGGCGATGCGGTACACCAGGCCATGGATCAGGCCCTTGCCCGTGCTGCCAAAGGTCAGGCGGGCCGGCTTGTGCAGCAGTTCTTCGAGCTTGAGGTCGGGACGCGCACTGACCAGTTCGATATCGAAGCAGAAGGGCTGATTGAGGGCTTCGCGGCCGACGAAACTGAGGACCTGAAGGTCGACCGAGGCGCCTTCGATCGTCAGGGAAATATGGGTAGCGTTAGCATCCAGCATGCCGTGAAATCCATCCATTGAATAAGCAGGGGGCGGATGGTGCAGGAATAAGCCAGTCGATTCAAGCGGGGGCGGCCGCCGCCATCCGCCCCCCTGGAACATTCAGAAATGTCCGCGCCAACTATCCCTTAGGCCTGACAACCGATCCGGCTAACGCCCTACGGGGATCAGCGCAACTGGCTGTAGGCGATATGCCGATGGCCCCTCAGGGTTTCCCGTAGCAACCGGTCCAGGGACTGCCCCTCGGGCAGGTAATCGTCACCGAAATCACCGTCGGCCAGCAGGGTCGGATGGACCACCACTTCCAGCGCACCAGCTGGCTGGAAGCCTTGCAGC
This sequence comes from Pseudomonas sp. GW531-T4, assembly GCF_017349615.1. Classification (NCBI taxonomy): domain Bacteria; kingdom Pseudomonadati; phylum Pseudomonadota; class Gammaproteobacteria; order Pseudomonadales; family Pseudomonadaceae; genus Pseudomonas; species Pseudomonas sp. GW531-T4. Next base: position 31,578 of record NZ_JACMZT010000045.1, on the reverse strand, counting down.
AGGTCCCGCGGGGTGCAGACGAAGTCCACCGTGGCGCCGCTCAAACGGACGATGCGCCGGTTCAGGGCGTTCTTGAACAGACGCTTGGCCAGGCCGATATTGCCCCCGACATTACGCGCCAGACGCACCGGCACGCCCTGTTGCGCGGCGAAGCGGGCGACGATCGGGGCGATCGGCCACAGGTTGTGCACGTGCTGATGGGAGTCGATATGGCTCGGGCGCAGGCCCTGGTCGACGCAGCGCTGCCATTGCGCCTGGAGTTCGTCGCGGACCGCGGCCACAGTGCTGGCTGGCAAGTGCAGCACCGAGCGCGGCAGCCTGAGGTCGAACTCGCCGCTGCTGTTGCAGAACCGCCGCTGGCTGCGGATCGGCACGCTCAGGGGCTCGCCGTAGGTCAGGTTGAAATGCAGGCCGATGCGTCCTTGCAGACTGTTCTCGCGGGCCAGCCGGCAGGCGTCCTCGAAGGCCGGCATATTGGCCATCAGGGTCGCTGAGCTGATCACCCCACGCTCGAAGGCGCGCAGGGTCAGCTGGTTGTACTCGGGGTCGAGGCCGAAGTCGTCGGCATTGACGATCACCGCCGGCAGGTTCGCCGCGGTCGTTGTGCTGTTCAAACGGCTGTTCAAAGTAGCGCTCAAGGTCGGCTCTCTTTCTGTGGGCGGGCGGCACGGCGTTCACGCCAGTTTTTGACATGGGGTTTGAGGGCTTGCCAGAAGCGATCGGCGAGGCCCAGCAGCAGGCCGCCGGGGCGGCGCGAATAGAAGCTCCAGCGCTGGTGCTCGACCTGGCCGCTCATGCGTTCGTGCAATTGATGGCTGGAACGGCTGAGGCTGACCCGCGAGGCATCGACCCACTGCCAGCCTTCGTCGAGGCCCCAGCGGATCCACTCGTCGAGCAGCAGCCGGCCGCTGCCGAGGCTGGCGTAGTCCGGCAGGAAGGCGATGTTGTAGTCGTACAGCCGCCCGCGTTCCAGCAGCCCCAGGCGATAACTGATGCAGCGGCCCTGGTGCTCGAGCAGCACCACGCGCACGCAGCCGTCGGCGGCCAGCCCACGCAGGGCGCTGCGCATCCACTGCTGGCGTTGGGTGCCGGAGAAGATCCCCAGGCCATCCGCGCCTTTCCAGCTGGCCTGTTCCACGGCGCCGATAAAGTCCAGCAGCGCGTCGATGCCCTCGCCATCGGGGCTGACGCGGATCACCCGGGCGTCGATTTCGGCGCAGCGTTTTTTCGCCCGGCGCAGCTCGTAGCGCAGGTTCTTGTCCCGGGCTTCCTGGCGGTCGGCCTCGACGATCAGGTGTTCCGGCGCCCGGCAACTGATCGCGCAGGCGCTGTACCAGCTGTGCTCGCGCCAGCTCGCCAGGGTGGGTTCGGCCGCCAGCAGTTCGCTCAATTGCAGCAGGGCATGGGGCAACTCGCGGCGGATTTCCTCCAGTGCCCGGGGCATGGCCGGCAGCGCGTCCTCGGCCACCAGCGGCGCCAGGCGGTCGCTGAGGGGGAAGCCCAGGTGGCGCACCACCTGCAACGGCAGGCCGGCCTTGCGCTCGCGGCCATGCAGCAACGGCAGGCACAGCACCAGCCGTTCCCCGTGCCAGCCCAGCAGCACCCGCAGGCGTTGCCCGGCGCCCAGCGCTTGCTCGGCGCCGCGCAGCCAGGCCAGGCGATTGAAGGGCGTGGCCAGTTCGACCGCGTTGCGCAGTTGCTCGAAGGCGGCGGCGGGAAAGTCATCGTCCAGCAGGCTGGAGCGCCAGGCGAAGCGGATCGTCACAGCGGCTCCCTACCGGCGTCGGTCGAGGTGCCTGCTTGTGCTGTCGGCCGCGACTTGCGCAGGTGCAGCAGGCGGGGCTGGTGATAGGGCACGCGCCGATGGAAATGCAGGCAACGCAACAGGCAATAGACGTGGATCGATTCGCCGACCTCAGTGAAACCCATGCGCATGTGCATCTTCAGCGCCGCCTCGTTGCGCACGTTGACCACCGCCCGGGTGGCCTTGAAGCCGCGTTCGCGGTAGTGCTCCCAGATCAGTTTCTGCGCCAGCACCACCACCCCGGTACCGCGGTAAGGCAGGGCGCACTCGCCGGCGAACTGATAGATGCAGCCCGGCGGGATGCGGATCCAGCAGCGGTACAGCTGATCGTCGTAGTAGTCGCGCTCGTTGATCCAGATCATCAGCATCACGTTGCCGTCGGCGTCGAGGTGGGCGTAGCCGCGACAGCCCTTGTCCAGCAGGCCGCGGATCGCCGGCAACTGTGCGGAAAAGTATTTCTCGAAGGCCGGCAGCAGCGCGCGGTCGATTGGCACCTGGGGCCAGCGCCGCGTGGTGACCGGGCAGGGCACCGGCAGCGCCAGGGAGCGTTCGACGCTGAGCAGTTCCCAGTGGTAATAGAAGTAGCGCTCGCGCAGGACCCGCAGGCTGTCGCGCAGGCCCTTGCGGCGGATTTTTTCCAGCAATGCGCTCAATCGGCTCATAAGGCTTTCCAGGTCAGGGCAAACAGGGTTTCGCCGGGCAGCTCGAAGTGCACCCGGCCATCGCGGCATTCAACGGCCGCGTCGCGAGGCTGGTCGTCGGGGCCGAGCAGGCTCAGCTTGAGCGGCGCGGCCTGGCACAGGTCGCCGGGGCCGTCGAGGCTCACCGCCTGCACCCGCGACGCCTTGTTCACCCCCAGCAGGCTGTGGCGGCCGGCCTCGCTCATGGCCAGGGCATCGACCTCGAAGGCCGGGTTGTCCAGGGCTTGCACATGGGCCAGCCAGTGCCGGGCAATGAACTGCTGGGCCACGGCCACCGGCTTGAGGCTGAACTGGTTGGCGCTGCGTTGCGCGAGCATGCCCTTGGGGTAGTCCGGCTCGTCGGCGGCCTGGAACCAGTTGAGCATGTCCAGCAGGCCGTCCGCCGAGGCGTTGATCACCACCGAGGCCCACCACAGGCCGGCGTAATGGGTGTCCTGCTGATAGGGGCTCAGATCGCGGCCGCTGGAGATATTGGTCTGGCTCAGCAGCAGGGCCTTGCGCGGCCGGCCCGCGGCATCCAGGCCCACCAGCTCGGCGGCGGCGCGCACGCTGTCGCGGTAGCGGCGGGTGGCGAGCAGGTCGCGGACCATCCATTCGTGCCAGGCCAGGGCGTCGATGTCCTGACCGTGCCGCTCCAGCAGCTTGCGCGCCCAGTCGATGCCGCGGCGTTGCCCGGCGCCGACCCGGAACGGCCCGTCGAGCAGCCGCGAACTGGCCGGCATGGCGATCCGCACCCCGGCCGCGCGGGCCTCGGGGTTGGCCTTGGTCCGGGCCAGCATCTGCTCGAAGTACAGGGCGTAGCTGCTGTAGTCCGGGTAGTTGAGGTTGGGCTCGTCGGCGAAAGCCAGGTAATGCAGGCCGTTGCCGGCCAGGCGCACGCTGTCGGCCAGCCAGGCGTCGAGGCCGGCGAAACTCTGGGCGTCCGCCGCGAGCACGGCGCGGCGCCCGGTGCCGGCCAGCAGGGTGATGTCGCGGTCGATCCCGAAGCGCTCGCGGTACAGCCGGCGAAAGCCGATTTCCCGCTCGGGCTCCTGCTCGATCACATCGACGAAGCTGTAGAAGTTGGCCGCGCGGGCGCCAATCGCCTGCAACAGGCCGAAGGTGGACTGCGGCGGCTGGGCATAGGGCAGGGCGATGCCCAGGCGCGGCGTGGTCCCGAGGATCTGGGCTTTCAGCTGCAGGTGGGCCTCGCCCCGGGGCTGGTCCAGCGGGTGCAGTTGCTGGACCTCCTGGGCAAACAGATTGGCCGTGCCGTCCAGCCAGAACGCCGCCTTGCCGGAGCCGCCCAGGGCCAGGCGCCAGACTTCGTCCTGTTCGGCCGGCGGCAGCGCCACCTGGTCGAATTGCCCGTAGGCCGGGTGTTCTTTCAGCTCCAGGCGGACCTTGGCGCCATCGCTCAGGCGGCTGGCCTGCAAGACGCTGACGCCGCCGTAATATTTGCCGGCCAGTATCGCCTGCTCGCCGGCCGCCACCCGGAAGTACAGCTCGGCGCCGCTGTGCACTTCGGCGCTGAAATGCACCTTGGTCGGTTCGAATTGCGCCGCGGTGCTGCCGCGGTGGCTGACGGTGAACCCGCGAAAGCTGTAGCCGGGAATCTGCAGGCGGTAGTCGCCCGTGGCTGCTGGCAGCTCGATGTCCTGTTCGCCATAGGCCTGGTCGGCGCGGATCTCCAGTTGCTTGAACAACTGGCCGTCGGGCTGCAGCAGGTACAACTGCTCGCGATTGGCGTCGCTCTGCCAGGCTGGGCTCCAGCCGATCTTCAGCCGGTCCGGCTGGGCGGCGCGCAGGTACAGGCTGCCGTCGCGGATGCTCGACCACTGCATGGATCCGGCCTGGGCGCCCGGGGCCAGGCTCAGCAGGGCCAGGAGCGTATAGAGGCCGGCTTTCAACATGCCGCCTCCCGAGGGCGCAACAGCGCGCGCAGCTGCATCAGGTCTTCGGGCAGCAGGAGCAGGGTGCGGTACCAGGCCACGCCGCTCAGGCGGCAGTACATCACCAGCATCGCCAGGCTCACCGTCAGATAGGCCAGGGACGAGGCCAGGCCGGCGCCGACTATGCCCAGGGTCGGGATCAGCACGGCGTTGAGCAGCAGGTTGAGCAGCGCGCCGCCGCCCAGCAGCCACGACAGCGCGCCGGGGCGCTGCTTGCCCAGCAGGTCCAGGCGCAGGATGCTCGCGTAGCACAGGCCGAACAGCCCCGGCAGCAACGCCAGCAGGGCCGGATAGGCCGGGCCGTAGGCCTCGCCGAACAGGCTGACGATCAGCCAGTGGCCGACCAGCGCCATGCCCAGGCAGGCGCCAAGCATCACCGTGGCAGTGATGCGCAGGGCCAGCGGGGTCAGGCGTTCGATGCCTTCGCCCTGTTGCAGCAGGCGCTTCATCAGCGGCGTGGTCACCGCCTCGGGAATGATCAGCAGCAGTTCCGCGGCGGCGCTGGCCATGGCGTACAGGCCCAGCGCGACCGGGTCGAGCAGGGCGCCGATAAACAGGTAGTCGCAGCGCAGCATCAATTGCTGCGAGAGCACGCCGGGGTGGCTCTGGGCGCTGTAGCGCAGCAGCTTGCCTTGCTCGCCCGGCTGCCAGCGCAGCCGCAACCGGTGATAACGCCCCAGCCAGTACCAGCCCGCCAGCACCACCAACAGCGTGCCGCCGAGCCAGCCGGCCAGCGCCGCCGACAGGGCCTGGTCGCGCCACAGCCACCAGAGCACGACAAACAATAGCAGCGGCACCAGGGATTCCAGCAGGCGCAGGCCATTGAACGCGCCGACCCGACCGTCAGCGTTGTGCAGGGTCAGCAGGCCGCTCTTGAGCACGGTCAGCGGCACCGCCAGCAGCAATAGCCAGGCGAAGGGGCCGAGCTGGGTGGTGATCGACCAGTCCTGGCCCAGGCTGTTCATCAGCAGCAGGCCGATCACCGTCAGGGTTCCGGCCAGCAGGCAGCCGTAGACCAGGATCTGCGTCAGCAGCAGGCCCATCGGTCGCTGGCGCGCCGCTTCATAACCCACCGCGGTGTTCAGGCCGCCGCTGGTGAGGGCGGCGATCAGGTCGGGCAGGGCGCTGAGCAGGGCGAACAGGCCGCGATCCGCCGGGCCCAGCAGGCGCGCCAGCAGCACGTTGCGCAACAGGCGAATGGCGATCATCGCCAGCCGCGTGCCCATGCTCAGCAGCAGGTGCCAGACATAGCCGTTGCGCTTCATGCCCGCGCCCCTTTCAACAGGCGCCAGGCCAGCAGTGACGGACGGCGGGCGCTGGCCTGGCTGACGTCGATGCGCGGCAGGGCCAGGGGTTCGTTGCGCGAGGGTTCGATCAGCCCCGGGGCGGTGCCCAGGGCATAGCGGTAGCCGAGGTCGGCGACGGCCTGGCGCACGCTCGGGTCATGGTCGCCATTGGGGTAGCAATAGATCGGCAGCGGCGCGGCGCAATGGTGCTGCACGCAAGCATGGGAGCGTGCCAGGTCGTCCTTCAGGGCCGCGTTGTCGAATTGGGTGAGGATGCCGTGGCTGGCCCCATGGGGGCCGAAGCGCACCAACCCGGAACGTTCCAGGCGCTTGACCTGGCTCCAGTCCAGGCTGTGGGGCGCGGCGTCCCGCGGGCAACTGTCGGCCAGCAATTGCAGGCTGTCCGGGGCCAGGGTTTTCAGGCGTTGCAGCAACAGCCCGAGGCCACGGCTGCGGGCCTCGTCGGCGCCGGGTTGCCTGAGGCTGGCCGGCAGCACCACGCCCAGTACCCGCAGTTGCTCCTGCAATTGCCGGCCGGCGATGCTCTCGGGTTGACGCCACAGGGTCTCGCCGATGGCTTCCCACCAGAACGCCTTGCCGGTGCCGATAAAGTCGGTGGACAGGAAGATGCTCGCCGGCACTTCATGACGTTCCAGCAGTGGATAGGCCTGCTCGGCGTTGTCGCGCCAGCCGTCGTCGAAGGTCAGGGCCAGCCGTGGGCGATCGCCGCCGGGGTACAGCAGCAGGTGCTCCAGCGGCACGCAGTCGAAATGCCGGCGCAGCCAGCGCAGCAGGTGCTCGAAACTGTTGCGGCCGACACACAGCGGCCCGCGATGGGGCAGGTTGGCTGCGTGTTCGTCCGCCAGCACCCGGTGCAGCATCAGCACTACACCGGCTTCGCTCAGGCGCGTGCGCCCGAAGCTATTGAGGTAGGCGCTGCCGGCCAGGCGCTTGAAGTGTTGTCTGAGTGTCATGTCAGCGGTTCTGCTGCGGGTTCCACAGGCTGTAGCGCTGCCCGCGGAGAAATTGCCAGAGGCCCATGCTCATGCCGGCCAGGGTCACCAGGACGAAACCGGCCAGGCGAAAGGGTTTGGGCAAGCGCCCGCGCTGATCGAGCAGGCCAAGCATACCGGCGCCATAACCGCACAGCTGGGCGATCAGGCACAGGCTGTAGAAGGCCCCGGCGTTCCACAGCCACAGGTTGCTGAGCAGCAGCGGGATCAACAGCACCGGCGCCAGGCGGCGGATCAGTTTGTGGCTGATCAGCGCGATCGCGTAGAAGCCGTGGCGCCAGGGATTCATCAGGCCACGGCGCTGGGCCAGGCTTTGCAGGCCGCCGACCGTGACCCGCAGGCGTCGGCGGTATTGCTTGCCGACTTCATCCACGCCCTGGTCCAGCACCTGGGCCTCCTCGACGTAGACGATGCGTTTGCCCGCGACTGGGGCGCAGGTGCTGATAAAGAAGTCGTCGTTGACCTCGGCCGGCACCCGCTCGAACAGTTCGCGGCGCAGGGCCAGCAGCGCGCCGTCCGCCGAGACCATGCAGCCGGTGCGGTTTTCCGCCTCGCGCAGCCAGGCTTCGTAGTGGCGGTAAAGGCTGTCACCCAGGCTCAGGGCGTGCCCGGGGGTGGGGATGATCATATGCCCGCCGCAGGCCCCGACTTCCGGATCGGCGAAGGGGGCGAGCAGCTTGCCGAGGGTGTCGCCGGACCATTGGTTGTCGGCGTCGGTGAACACCAGGATCTCGTTGCGCGCCAGTTCCACCGCGGCATTCAGCGCTCCGGCCTTGCCTACTCGCGGCAGGTCGAGCACCAGCACCCGCTGATCGTGGATCGCCAGCGCGGTGGCCACGGTGGCGTCGGTCGAGCCGTCGCTGGCGAGGATGATCTGCAGGTCGGTGGTCGGGTAGTCCTGGGCCAGCAGGGTGCGCAGCTTGTGCTCGATGTGCCGGCTTTCGTTGTGCGCGGCGATGATCACGCTGACCGACAAGGGCGGCCCCGGCTCGACCCGGGGCTTGCGGATAAACAGGCTGATCAGCGCCAGGATCAGCGGGTAACCGACCCAGGCGTAGACCGGCAACAGCAGGCATAACCAGAAGAGTGTCTTAGCCACGATCGGGCCTCACGGCAGTACGGTTGAAAAGGCCCTGCAGCAGGGCAGCGGCGCCCAGGTGCAGGCGCAGCCAGTGCAGCAGCCAGAGTTGCAGGAAAAACAGTGGGTCGCGGTGCCGGTAGCTCTGGCGCAGGGCCAGGCCCAGGGGCGCCAGGGCGCTGCCGAGCAGGGCCAGCAGCGCCGCCGGCCATTGCCCGCCGAGCAGGCAGAGCACGGCCAGCAGGCTGAGCAGGGCGGTGGCCAGGCACAGCAGGGGGAAACGCAACAGCCGCGGGCTCAGCCCGCCATTGCGCAACAGCTGCACATGGCTGCTCTGGCGCCAGAACTCCTTGCCGCTCCATTCGCGCCAGCTGCCCTCGAAACCCCAGTGCTGCACCACGGGTGTGGCCAGGCTCAGCTGACGGGCGCCGGCGCGGTTCAGGCGCAGGCCGAAATCCTTGTCCTCGCCGGTGCGCAGATCCTCGTCGAAACCGCCGATGCGGTTGAACCAGACCCGGGCCATGCACAGGTTGGGGGTGGGCAGCCATTGCAGCAGGCGTTCCTGCTGGTTGCCGGACAGGCTGCGGCGCTGCCAGGCACGGGCGAACCAGGGCGCGCTGCGCGGCGCGTCGCAGTCCAGGGCGAAGACATCGGCGCGCTGGCTGGCCTCGGCGGATTTCCACAGCAGCAGCCAGTTCAGCGGCACCTCGATGTCGGCATCGAGGAAGGCCAGCCAGTCACCGGTCGCGCAGGCCGCGCCACGATTGCGCAGGGCGCCGATGGACAGCCCGGGGTAATGCAGCACCCGCGCGCCCTGGTCCATGGCCAGTCGCGGACCGTTGTCGCGCGAGCCGTTGTCGACCACGATCAGCTCGCATTCGAGCCCCGCCACGGCGGCGGCGCTGCTGACGCTGTCCAGGGTACGCACGATATGCCGCGCCTCGTTGTACATCGGCACGATCACGCTGATCCGTTTCATGCTCGGCGTTCCTTGTTCCTGACCGGTAGCCGCTGCCGCAGCGCATGGCCTGTGTAGCCGCTGCCGAGCCTGCGAGGCTGCGATCGGTTGCGTAGCAAGCGCAAAGCCTGAGTCCGCGATATGTCTGGAGAAACGCGTCGGCAGGTCTTGCGGCCGCTACGCAGCCGATGCGCGGCGGCAGCGGCTATAGGGTTCGCGGTGGCCGTGTAGCCGCTGCCGAGCCCGCGAGGCTGCGATCGGTTGCGCAGCGACCGCAAAGCCTGAGTCCGCGGTCTGCCTGGATAAACGCGTTGGCAGGCCTTACGGCTACTGCGTAGCCGATCGCAGCCTTCGGCAGCGGCCACAGGGTTCGCGGTGGCCGTGTAGCCGCTGCCGAGCTTGCGAGGCTGCGATCGATTGCGGAGCAATCGCAAAGCCTGAGCCCTCGATTTGCCTGGAGAAACGCATCGGCCGCCCTTGCGGCTGCTGCGCAGCCGATCGCAGCCTTCGGCAGCGGCTACAGGGTTCGCGGTGGCTGTGTAGCCGCTGCCGAGCCTGCGAGGCTGCGATCGATTGCGCAGCAAGCGCAAAACCTGAGTCCGCGACCTGCCTGGAGAAACGCATCGGCAGGCCTTGCGGCTGCTGCGCAGCCGATCGCAGGCTGCGCCAGCGGCTACAGGGTTTGCGGTGGCCGTGTAGCCGCTGCCGAGCCTGCGAGGCTGCGATCGGTTGCGCAGCAATCGCAAATCCTGAGTCCGCGATATGTCTGGAGAAACGCGTTGGCAGGCCTTGCGGCTGCTGCGCAGCCGATCGCAGGCTGCGCCAGCGGCTACAGGGTTTGCGGTGGCCGTGTAGCCGCTGCCGAGCCTGCGAGGCTGCGATCGGTTGCGCAGCGACCGCAAAGCCTGAGTCCGCGATCTGCCTGGGTAAACGCATCGGCTGGTTTGGCGAGCGCTGCGCGCTCGATCGCAGGCTGCGCCAGCGGCTACAGGGTTCGCGGTGGCTGTGTAGCCGCTGCCGAGCCTGCGAGGCTGCGATCGGTTGCGCAGCAAGCGCAAAGCCTGGGTCCGCGATATGTCTGGAGAAACGCGTTGGCAGGCCTTGCGGCTGCTGCGCAGCCGATCGCAGGCTGCGCCAGCGGCTACAGGGGGTGAGTACATCGTCATGGGCGGCACTCCGGGGCTTCGGCCTGGCGGCGCAGGACGCTGGACAGGGCCAGGAAGATCCACAGGTATTTGTGGTTCGGCGCGCTGAGGAACAGCAGGAACACCGCCAGGGCCAGCAGGCTCAGACCCAGGTGGGTGGCGATGTCGGCCTGGTCCTGCCGGCCCTTGTGCAACCAACCGAGCCGTGCCCGTTCGAAGTTGCGCAGGCCCATCAGCAGCAGGGCGACAAAGCTCAGGCCGCCGGGAATCCCCAGTTCGCTGAACAGCTCCAGGTAAGTGTTGTGGGCGCGCCGGTAGAGGTCCGGCTCGTTCATGTTCTCCGAGAAGCCGCTGGCAAAACCGGTCTGCGCGTAATGGATCGGGAAGGTGCCCAGGCCCGAGCCGAGCAGCGGGTTCTCGCGGATCATCTGCCCGCCGACCACCAGGTACGAAGTGCGCCGGCCCAGGGAAGTGTCAGCGGAGTGAGAGCCGGACTTGAGCAGGCTCAGGGACTGGATCCGCGCCACGTAGTCCGCCGGCAGCGCGGCGATCCCTAAGGGCACGACGATTGCCACGGCGAACATGACGAACCCCAGGTGCTTGGGCCGCAGCCGCTGCAACCGATGGCGGTAGTGCCAGGCGCCGATGGCGATGGTGAACAGCACGACCAGCAGCCCGGAGCGCGAGTCGGTCTTGGTCATGCCGGCCATCAGCGTCAGGGTCACCCCGGCCCAGAACAGCCGCAGTGGCCAGTGTGGGTCGCGCAGGGCCAGGAGGATCGCCGGCGGCACCGCCATGGCGATCAGCAGGGCGAAGTAGTTGGCGTCCTGCAGCAGGCCGATGGCCCGGCCGCCGACCTGGTACTTGGCCGAGAACAGGGCGATCACGCAGGTGGCGGCCACACTCAGCGCCAGCAGGCGGCAGAGCATCAGCAGGTTGACCTCGCGGCCGATCAGCAGGGTCACGAAAAACAGCACCAGGCCCACCGCCAGTTCCCGCAGGCTGCCCAGGGATACGTCGAGGTTCTCGCTGTACATCAGGCTCAGCAGCAGGCACAGCAGGAACGGCAGCAGCGCCCGCCACAGGTTGCTGCGCAGCCGCGTCTCGCCGATCTGGCGCATCAGCAGCTTGAACAGCAGGATCAGGATCAGCGAGGCCCCCAGCAGCTTGGCCGCGGAAAAAGAGCTGTCCTTGAACAGGCCTTCGAACGGCACCAGCGCGCAGATGCCCAGCAGGCCCCAGCCGGTGCGGCGGTACAGCAGCGCCAGGCCGAACATCCCGACCACCACCAGCGGCGCCAGGTAGGGCCAGGGGCTGGCGAGCAGCAGCAGGCAGGCCAGCCCCAGCAGGGCGCCCAGGGAAAGGGAGGCGATCATCGGTTCCAGGCCTCGCTGGCCGCGCGGTACAGGGCCTGCCAGCGCAGGGCCAGGCGCGGCAGGTGATAGTCGCGGCGTTGCCGCTGGCGCGCCGCCAGGCTCAGGCGTTCACCCAGGTCGGGGTCGTCCAGCAATTCGGCGATATGCCCGGCCAGCTCAATGCTGTCCAGCGGCCGGGCGAGCAGGCCGCTGACGCTGTGTTCGATCACATCGGGAATGCCGCCGACGGCAAAGGCGGCGATCGGCGTGCCGGCCTGCATGGCTTCGAGCAGGATCATCGGCGTGCCTTCGGTGCGCGAGCTGAGCACCAGCACGCTGAGGCGATGCATCCATTTGCTCATGTTGTTCTGGTAGCCCGGCATCAGGATCTGCAACGCCAGGCCGGCGTCCTGGATGCGCTGGCGCAGCAGGTCGCTCAAGGGCCCGTCGCCGAGCAGCACCACCTTCAGCGCCGGGCGTTGCTGGCACAGCGGGATCAGCGCGTCGAGAAACAGGTCCGGGCCTTTTTCCTGGCTCAGGCGGCCGACGAAGCCCACCAGCGGCGCATTGCGGTCGCGCAGGTTCTGGTCGGGGATGCACTGCTCGGGCAGACCGTTGGGGATCACCTGCAGTTTCTCCGCCTCGACCCCCGCCTGGCGATGCAAGCGGGCGATGCTCTGCGCCACGCAGGCCACCCGGCGCACCGTGTGCCGGCGGCACAGGCGCAGGCTGAGCCAGGTGTAGAACTTCTGCTTGGCGCTGCGCGGAGTGAACCCGTGCTGGGTCCATACCAGCGGCAGGCCCAGGCGCCAGGCGCACAGCAGGGCAAACAGCTGGGCCTTGAAATTGTGCGCATTGAGCAGCACCGGCTGTTGGCCCAGGTGGCTGAGCATCGCCCGCAGCCCGCTGCAACTGTGGCACTCGACGCCGCCCGCGCGAAAACGCTCGAGCAGGGCCGGCGGCGCGTCGATGAACAGCACCCGATGCTGCCCGGGCATGCCCCGGCAATGATCCAGCAGCATGCGTTCGGCGCCATAGAAGCCGCCGCTGTGGATCACATGGACAATCGGCAGGTCGGCCATGAGCCTCTCGCGTTCCGTGCGGTTCACTGCTTGGCCCAGTGCCAGAGCCACTGCCAGGTCCAGCGCGGGTAGGGGTTGACCACCGGCGCCTGCACCGCGTCGAGCACCATCAGCACCGGCAGGTTCAGGTGGTCGCCGACCTGGGCCGGATGCTTGAAGCGGTGATCGAAGAACTCGTAGACGTAGCCCAGGGCAATCGCCAGCAGCAGGCCGGTAAGCAGGCCCAGGGGGATGATCAGCATCGGTTTGGGGAACGCTGCCTCGCTGGGTTCATAAGGCTGGCTGAGCACCCGGGCGTTGGACAGCTCGCCATTGATCAGGCGCTCGCCGCGGCTTTCTTCGTAGCGCTGGGTGTAGGTGAAGAAGGCCTTGTGCAGGGCGTCGATCTCGGTGTCGAGCTGGCGCAGCTTGCTCAGCACTTCCTGCAGGTCGCGCACGCGGGTCTTGTATTCGTTGATCCGCGCGGTCTTCTGGGCGATCACCGAGTTGGTGATCTGCAGGTCGCTGGTGCGCTCGCGCACGCGGTTTTCCACGACCTTGAGGAACTGCGCGCGGGCGCGGACGATCTGCTCGCGCTGCTGCTGCATCGGCACGCTGTCGGCGCGGTAGGTGTCGGAGGTGGTGCCGTACTGGCTCACCAGGTTGGTCAACTGCTCGCCCAGCTGTTTGATCTCGCGGTCCTCGTAGGCCACGTTGTCCACGGTGTTGGCGAAGGCGAAGGGGAAGGTGTAGTCGGTCAGGCTGCCCTTGCGCGCGGCCTTCAGGTTGTTTTGCAGGTAGTCCAGGCGGCGCTGGTTCTCCAGGGCCTGGTCGCGGTAGCCGTTGAGCGACTGCTCCTCGGTGTTGATCGCGTTCAGGCGGAAGGTGATCTCTTCCTTGGGATCGGAGGCATGGGCCGCTTCCAGCAGGGCCTGGCGCAAGCCTTCGAGGTCGTCCAGGCGCTCCTGGTACTGGACTTTCTTCTGCTCGAAGAAGGCCTGCGGCAGCTCGTTGGATTGCAGGTCCTGGCGGTTCTTCAGGTAGTTGGCCAGCAGGCGCTCGACGAAACGCGTGCCCTGGGTCGGGTCGGCGCTGGCGTAGACCACCGAGATCACGTTGGAGCCGGGCAGGGTGGCGATCTTCAGGTCCTTGACCGCCTGGTTGGTCATGGCGTCGAGGGCGGTGTCGCGCACCGGCTCGATCTTCAGGCCCAGGGCTGCGCGCAGCGGGGTGGTCACATGATCGCGCAGCGGATTGAAGAGCAGCCGGGCGAGCAGGCCCTCGCCGTCGCCGAACTCGCCGGCCTCGCGCAACTGGCCGATGGTTTCGCGGATCAGCGTCGGCGAGCGCAGGATATTGCTCTCGGTTTCCATGTCCGCCAGGGACGGCGGGATGAACTTGTCGCTGTCCGGGGTGAGCACGGTATTGGCGTCGCTCTGCGACAGCTTTTTCGACTGCACTATGACTTCGGCGGTGATCTCGTAGCTCTGGCGCAGCACCAGCGGCAACAGCAGGGCGATCACGGCGAAGCCGAGGAACACACGTTTGATCAGCCGGCGATTGACGAAGAACACGAGGAGGAACTCGTGCAGGTAGTTTTCGATTCTGTTCATCGCGGGAAGGCTCAATTGTTGTCCGATTCTTTGTTGTCGACGCGGTAGCCGAAGCTGAAGCCGACGCCCTGGAACATGATGATGTCCGCCAGTTGCTTGCTGAACGCGCCGGCCTTGGCCAGGCGGGTCTTGGGCACATAGAGCAGGTCGTCCGGCTGCAGGTAGGCGAACTGCGCGGCGTTGCGGTCCAGGGCGGCGGCGACGTCGTAGGTGCGGGCCTGCACCTGGTTGCCGGTGCGGCGCATGATCACCACCGAGTCCAGGCGCGCGGTGGGGCCGGCGCCCTTGGCCAGGGTCAGGGCCTCGAGCACCGACACCGGGCGGCGGATCGGGTAGGCGCCGGGCTGGCCGACTTCACCGAGCACGAACACTTCGTTGGCCGCCGTCGACTTGAGCAGCACGTCGGCGCTGACCTGGCCGACTTCCTTGGCGTAGCGCTGGTTGATGGTCTTCTGCAGCTGGCTGAGGGTCATGCCCTGCAAGGACATGGCACCGAGCAACGGGAAGCTGGCGCGCCCGTCCGAGCCGACGGTGATCTCGCGGCTCAGGCCCGTGGCCGGGTTGGTCAGGCTGGTGCGCAGGTTGTCCAGCTGGGCCATGGCGTGGGAAATCGAAAAGGTCACCTGGGGTTTCTTCAGCACCCGCGCATAGGCGCTTTCCAGGGTCCGGCGCGCCTCTTCGGCGGTCAGCCCGGCAACCTGTACATTGCCGACGTAGGGCATCTCGATGCTGCCGTCGGGCAATACCAGCTTGTTGCCGCCCAGCTCGGCGGCGCTGAGGAACGAGACGTCGACCTGGTCGCCCGGCTGCACCCGATAGCGGGTCTGGCTGGTGCTGCCGATGTGGAAGATCACGTCGAGCACGTCCTGGGGACGCAGGACCTGCTCCACCGGCAGCACTTCGGTCATCTGGCCCTGGCCGGCGTCGGCGCTGAGGACCTGCACCGGCATTTGCTCGACGTCGGGGCTGGAACAGCCGGCGAGGGCGGCCAGCAACAGGCAAAGGGGGAGCGCTTGAGGTTTCATGTGCAGACTTTCCTTGTGCCGGTCAGAGACGGTCGTAGACCCATTTGGGCATGTAGTACTTGCGCGCGTTGAACACGCTGCCGATCAGTTTCGCCTCGGCCTGGACCAGCCGTTGCGCGGCGGCCTGGGCCACTTCCCAGCGGGTTTCCTCGCTGCGCACCACCAGCACCACGCCATCGACCTGGGTACTCAGGGTGAGGAGGTCGCCGTTGCTGTACACCGGGTCGCCGTCGACGATCACGAAGCGGTACACCTCGTTGAGCGCGGCGAACAGTTCCCGCAGCGGCTGGCTGGTCAGGCGTTCGCTGTACTGCTGGCGACGCCCCAGGGGCAGGAAGTCGAAGCCCGGGGCGCCGGGATGCTCGATGCAGGACGCCAGGCTCGGCGGCTGCTCGGCCAGCACCAGGTCGAGGAAGCCCGGGTTCTGTTCCAGGCCCAGGCGTTGGGTCAGGCTGTCGTCGGCGAGGCTGGTGTCCAGCAGCAGCACCCGTCCGCGGCTGGTGCGCGCCAGCTCGTTGGCCAGGGCCAGACTGCTGGTGGTCACGCCGCTGTTGCGATTCGGCGCGGTAAGCAGGATCACCCGCAGTTGCTGGTCGAGTACGGTCACGGCCAGGTTGCTTTCGGTGGGGGTCTGGATCTCCAGACTGGCAAAGGTTGCAGCCGCCATTTCAACTTGCTCCGTGGCCGTTGAGGACTTTGAGAGGGGTTTTGAGCAGGATCTTCAGGTCCAGCCAGGGGCTCTGCTGAAAGATGTAGGTCATGTCCAGGGTCACCCGGCCGTCGAAATCCACATCGCTGCGCCCGGACACTTGCCACAGGCCGGTGATGCCGGGGTAGATGCTCAGGCGGCCGAGATGGTGTTCCTTGTAGGTCTGGGCGTGGAACGAGGTCGGCCGCGGGCCGACGATGCGCATCTGGCCGAGCAGCACATTGATCAGGTTCGGCAGCTCGTCGAGGCTGGTGCGCCGCAGGAAACCGCCGATCCCGGTGATCCGCGGGTCGCGGTCGATCTTGAAGTCCACCGAGTCCGGGCCGTGCTTGTTCAGGTGGCGCACCGAGTCCTTCAGGGATTCGGCGTTGACCACCATGGTGCGGAACTTGTACATGCCGAAACGCCGGCCACGAAAGCCGGTACGCAGCTGCACGAAAAACACCGGGCCGGGGCTGGTCAGCTTGATCAGCAGGGCGATCGCCAGCAGCAGCGGCGCGATCAGCAGCAAAATCAGCGCGGCCAACAGGGTCGAGGTCAGGCGCTTGCTCAGGGACAGGGTCCAGGGGCAGCCGCCGCGGCGACCGGTCAGCCAGCCACGGCGTTGCAGCTCGACGGCGGCCTCGACCTTGCGCCGGAACGGGTCGTTGCGCCGGTCGATATGGACGGGGCCGGCAGCCGGCGTCGGCTTATCGGGAACAGAAGGCGCGGGCGATGAGAATGGTCTCTCCATGTCCATCGGGGTATTTCCATAGGCAGTGGGTAGAAGCGGCGAGCGGGTTCGCCGGTGCAGCTCGGTGTGATTCGTCAGTCCCGTGGCGGCCGGTAGTAGCTCTGGAACCAGTCGACGAAGCGTCCCAGGCCTTCGGCCAGGGGCACCTGCGGGCCGAAACCGGTGACGTTCTCCAGGGCGCTGGCATCGGCGCAGGTGTTCAGCACATCGCCGGGTTGCAGCGGCAGGTACTCGACCAGCGCCTTGCGCCCGAGCAGTTGCTCCAGGGTGGCGACGTAGTCCTTGAGTTCCACCGGGCGCTGCCCGCCGATATTGAACAGGCGCCAGGGCGCCATGCTGGTGGCCGGGTCGGGCTGGTCGCGGTTCCACAGCGGGTCGCGCACTGGCGGTTTACCCAGCAGCCGTACCAGGGATTCGACTATGTCGTCGATGTAGGTGAAGTCGCGCTGGTGCATGCCGTAGTTGAACAGCTTCAGCGGCCGGCCTTCGCAGATGGCCTGGGCGAACAGGATCGGCGACATGTCCGGGCGGCCCCAGGGGCCGTACACGGTAAAGAAGCGCAGGCCGGTGGCCGGCACGTCGAACAGGTGGCTGTAGCTGTGGGCCATCAACTCGTTGGCCTTCTTGCTCGCGGCGTACAGCGACAGCGGATGGTCGACGTTGTCGCTGACCTTGTACGGGGTGTGATGGTTGGCGCCGTACACCGAGCTGGACGAGGCGTAGATCAGGTGCTCGACCGGGTAGCGCCGGCACATTTCCAGCAGGTTGAGAAAGCCGCCGAGGTTGCTGTCCAGGTAGGCCTTGGGGTTTTCCAGGGAATAACGCACCCCGGCCTGGGCCGCCAGGTTGATCACCACCTGCGGGCGGACCTGGGCGAACAGCCGGTCGAGGGCGTCGGCATCGCTCAGGTCCAGGCAGTACAGCGGGAAGGCGCCCACCTGTTGCTCGACCCAGCGCACCCGGTCGCGCTTGAGTTGCGGGTCGTAGTAGTCGTTGAAATTATCCAGCCCGGTGACCTGATGCCCATCCTTGAGCAAACGCAGTGCGGTATGGGCGCCGATGAAACCGGCGGCCCCGGTGATCAGGATATTCATGCGTAGAGCGCCCCCGGTAGACGATAGGGTAGTCCGATGCTCAGGTAATGCAGGCCGGCATCCGCCGCCTGTTGCGGGTTGTAGAGGTTGCGCCCGTCGACGATCAGCCGTGCCTTGAGGCGCTCGCGCAGCTGGTTGAAATCGACCACGCGAAAGGCCTTCCACTCGGTGCAGATCACCAGCGCATCGGCGCATTGCAGGGTGTCGTCGCGGGTCGCGCACAGCTGCAGGTCGGGGCGGTAGCCGTACAGGCGCCGGCATTCGGTCATGGCTTCCGGGTCGTAGGCATGCACCGTGGCGCCGGCCTCCCACAGCGCTTCCATCAGGTAGCGGCTGGTGGCTTCGCGCATGTCGTCGGTGTTGGGCTTGAAGGCCAGCCCCCAGAGGGCGATGACCTTGCCGCGCAGGTTGTCGCCCAGATGCGCCTTGAGCTTGCGGAACAGCACGTGGCGCTGCTGCTCATTGACGTCGCGCACGGTCTTGAGCATGTGCGGCTCCAGGCCATGGCTCTCGGCGGTGTGGATCAGCGCCTTGAGGTCCTTGGGGAAACACGAGCCGCCAAAGCCGGCGCCCGGGTAGATGAAGTGGTAGCCGATCCGCGGGTCGGCGCCGATGCCCTTGCGCACGGCGCTGATGTCGACGTCCAGGCGCTCGGCCAGGTTGGCCATTTCGTTCATGAAGCTGATGCGCGTGGCGAGCATCGCGTTGGCGGCGTACTTCACCAGCTCGGCGCTGCGGTTATCCATGAACATCAGGCGGTCGCGGTTGTGATTGAACGGCGCGTACAGCTCGCTCAACTGCTGGCGCGGCTTGTCATGGGCGCAGCCGACGATGATCCGGTCCGGGCGCATGCAGTCGGCCACCGCGCTGCCTTCCTTGAGGAACTCGGGGTTGGACACCACATGCACCCTGAGCTCGGACTTGCCCAGGTCGGTGAGCTGCTCGATGACGGTTTCCAGCACCAGGTCGGCGGTGCCCACCGGCACCGTGGATTTGATCACCAGGGTCTTGTCGCTGTGCATCAGGCGGGCGATGTCGCGGGCGACGGCAATCACATGGTCGAGATCGGCGGAGCCGTCTTCGTTGGACGGGGTGCCGACCGCGATGAACATCAGCTCGCCATGGTTCACCGCGTCCTGGGCCAGGGTGGTGAAGGACAGGCGGCCGGCTTTCAGATTGTCTTCGATCAGCGTCGTCAGCCCCGGCTCGTGAATGGGCGCGATGGCGCGCTGCAATTGGGCGACTTTCTGGCCGTCGATGTCGACACAGACCACGTTGTGGCCGACGTCGGCCAGGGCGACTGCTTGTACCAGGCCGACGTAGCCGGTACCAAAAACGCTGACATCCAAGGGAGGAACCTCATCCGTGATGGGTAATGAGTGAGTTTTTTCTGCCCACTTCTTAAAGAACTGAATAGGTGCAAGTCCTTTTCGCGTTCTTTTTTTGACACTACCACAGCATGGAGACGGTTAATTGGCGTTTTGCCGTGTTGTATAAATGACGATGGCGTTTTGGATCCTTTTATAAATTAATTAATTATTTTTAAAATCAAATAGATAGGTAGTCTGAAAGGGTGGTGAAAGCATTGTGTCAATTCCTTGATACAAAACTCGTAAGGGCAAATAAAGCCGACGAACGGTAGTTTTTTGAGTGAAAAAAACAGCGTTTTTATCGTCGGCGGACGCTTGCTTGGATCCAAAACTTCTGGAATCGCCCAATGAATGGCGCCTCGGTCAAGGGCCTCCACGACGGAAAAAAGTGTTGGAAATGATCGCTTTATCGCAGGCGGGGCAGTGCGCTGGAAGAGCGCGGGAAGTGCCAAAGGCTGTAGCAGCTTCAGACTAAAGTCGAGTGTAGCCCGTCAAAGCCATCTGCCATCATTGCGGGTCAACATTGATTTGATCAATTCACCTGGCCAGAAATGATTCGCCAGATGGATTGCTATTGCCTTTCTTTCATCCGCGTTACCGATGCACTGCTGGAGCTTTTCATGCGTCCCCCTTTCCCTTTGCTGCACTCATTCCGACCGCTGCGTTATCCAACGGTGGGCCTCGGCGCCCTTTGCCTGTGCGCGGGTTTTACCGCCCAGGCCGAGGCCGCGGGCTTCTTCGAAGACAGCAGCGCCAAGCTCGAGTCGCGCACTATCTACTTCAACCGTGACTTCCGCGACGGTCATACCAGCAACGATCAGGGCGCCTCCAAGCGCGAAGAGGCGGCCCAGGGCTTCATTCTCAACCTGCAATCGGGCTACACCGAAGGCACCGTCGGTTTTGGTATCGACGCGCTGGGCATGCTCGGCTTCAAGCTCGATTCCAGCCCCGACCGCAGCAACAGCGGCCTGCTGCCGTCCAGCGGCCAGGACCCGCGGGGCTCCAAGGACCAGTACGCCAAGCTCGGCCTGACGGCCAAGGTGCGCGTGTCGCAGAGCGTGCTCAAGTACGGCGCGCTGCTGCCGGACCTGCCGCTGCTCAAGTACAACGACGGGCGCCTGCTGCCGACCCTGTTCAATGGCGCGATGCTCACGTCCAAGGAGATCAAGGACCTGACGTTCATGGCCGCGCGCCTGGACCGCTACACCGCCCGGGATTCCACGGACGCCCAGGACATCCGCGTGCACTGCAAGAACAAGCGTTACGCCTGCAACGTCACCGCCGACCATTTCGACATGTACGGCATCGACTACAAGTTCAACGACCGCCTGACCGGCCAGTATCACTACGGGGAGCTTGCAGACATCTACCGCCAGCACTTCATCGGCCTGCTGGCCAACCAGCCGCTGGGCCCGGGCGTACTCAAGGCCGACCTGCGCCTGCTCAAGAGTGCCGACAGTGGCGCCGAGCGCGCCGGTTCCATCGACAACCGCGCCCTGAGCGGCATGCTCGGCTACGCCATCGACGGCCACACCTTCAGCGCCGGCTGGCAGCGCATGAACGGCGACAACTCGATGCCGTACCTCGATGGCAGCAACCCGTACCTGGTCAACTACGTGCAGGTCAACGACTTCGCCGCTGCCCAGGAGCGTTCCTGGCAGCTGCGCTATGACTACGACTTCAAGGCCATCGGCATCAACGGCCTGAGCTTCCTGACCCGCTATGTCAGCGGCGACCATATCAAGGTCCCGGGCAGCGACCAGGAAGGTCGCGAATGGGAACGCGACAGCGAACTCAAGTACGTGGTGCAGAGCGGCACTTTCAAGGACGTCAGCCTGCGTTTGCGTAACGCCACCTACCGCAGCAACTACGAGAAGTTCGCCCGGGACGTGGACGAGACGCGGCTGATCGTCAGCTACAACTTCTCGATCCTCTGACGGCGCTGCCGGAAGCTGAATCCGCGAGCTGCCTGGATAAACGCGTCGGCAGGCCTTGCGGCTGCTGCGCAGCCGATCGCAGCCTTCGGCAGCGGCTACAGGGGATCGCGGTGTCTTGTAGCCGCTGCCGAGCTTGCGAGGCTGCGATCGGCGGCGCAGCCGTCGCAAACCCGGTAACCGCGTTGCATCAGGTACACCGCGTGCGCTGGTTGGGCGGCTGCGTTGCAGCCGGTCGCAGCCTGCGCCAGCGGCTACAGGGGATCGCGGTGTCTTGTAGCCGCTGCCGAGCCTGCGAGGCTGCGATCGGCGGCGCAGCCGTCGCAAACCCGGTAACCGCGTTGCATCAGGTACACCGCGTGCGCTGGTTGGGCGGCTGCGTTGCAGCCGATCGCAGCCTCGCGGTGCTCGGCAGCGGCTACGGAGCGCGAAGGAGGCGGGGAGATCCGCGTCAGGCGCTTACAACCAATCCCAGAAGCGGCTCCAGAAGCCGCGGTTCAGTTCTTCCCGGCAACCGGCGTATTGCTGGCCGTACAGGCTGGAGCGGCTTTGCACCTTCATCGCCACGGTCTGCAGCCAGGGCTTGGCCGCATAGGTCTGCCGGCGGTAGCCGCCCCAGCCTTCGTGGTAGTTCAGGTACTGGCGGTAGGCGTCCTGCTTGGTCACGCCGTTGACCCGCGTGGTCTGGTCCATGTACCAGCCGATAAAGTCGGTGGCGTCGGCGAAGTTGGTGCGGCTGGCCCAGTAGTTGTCGCCCTTGCGCTGATAGTCGCCCCAGACTTCGTCCTTGGCTTGCGGGTAGCCGGCCGCCGTGCTGACCCGGCCCCAGGGAATCACCCACAACAGGTATTTGCGTGGCGGCAAGGCGTCCTGCTTGAAGCTCGATTCCTGGTAGATGATCGACAGCGGCACCTGGATCGGCACCCCCCATTTCTCTTCGGTGGCCTTGGCCGCCTTGTACCAGTCGCTTTTCTCGCGAAAGATTTCGCAGATGTCGTTGGGGTTGGCCGGCGGCGAGGTCGCACAGCCGGTCAGGACGAGGGGGAGTACTACGGCGGCATAGGCGAAGCGGGTCAAAGGCAAGGCTCTATTCGGGTCGATGGGAGCGCCGCGTGGCGCTCCTGCGATCAGTTCAGTTGGTGGCGATAGGGCAGGTCCGGTCCGGTCTTGCCACAGGTCAGCGCCGCGGCGCGGATGGCGAACCTGAGCATCTGGTCGATCTGGTCCCGGCTCAAGCCCGCCACACCCTCCAACGAATCCAGCTGTCGTTCGGTCAGCCAGGCAATCAGAGCGGCCTGGAAGGTGTCGCCGGCGCCCACGGTGTCGGCCATCTTAATCGGCATGGCTGGCGCCGACCAGCGGCCATGTGCCCGACTGAACACCGTCGCGCCCTCTGCGCCGCGGGTCAGGAACACCAGCTGGCAGTGATGCTGCAGCCAGCCTTCGATCACGTGCTGCGGGTCCTGGTCGGGGTAGAGCAGGTGCAGGTCCTCGTCGCTGACCTTGATCAGGTCGGCCAGCCGGACCAGGGTGTCGATGCGCTGGCGCCACAGCTGGATGTCCGGGGCCGGGTTGAGGCGCACGTTGGGGTCGAGGCTTATCAGGCGCTGGCCACGCTCGCGGCGCACCAGTGCCAGCAGGGTGTCGGCGATCGGTTGCACCACCAGGGAAAACGAACCGATGTGCAGGCCGCGCACCCGACTGTCGAGCGGCGGCAAATCGGCCAGTTGCAACTGGCGGTCGGCGCAGCCTTCGCCACGGAAGCTGTATTGCGGCGAGCCATCGGCGCCCACCGCGACCATCGCCAGGGTGGTCGGTGCCTGGACGTGCAGCAGGTAGTCTTCGCTCACGCCTTCGTCGCGCAGCACCTGCAACAGGCGCCGGCCGAGGTAGTCGGTGGACAGCCCGGCGAACAGCGCTGCGTCCACGCCCAGGCGGCGCAAGCCCACCGCGACATTGAAGGGTGAACCGCCGGCGATTGCCTGGAAGTTGACCCGCGATGCCCGACCGCTGGCATCGTCTTGGCTGAAAAAATCGAACAGTGCTTCACCACAGACCAGGTACATAGTCATTCGCTCTTCAAAAGGGTTGCCACATGCTGTTGGTAGCCTTCATAGGCTTGCTGGTAGGCCGCGACATTGGCCGCTATCGGCAAGGTTTCGCTGCTTGCATCGAGCCTCACGCAGCGCTGGCACAGCTGTGCCAGGCTCTGTGCCTGGCCGCTGTGGTGGGACTGGCACCAGGCCGCCTGGATCGCCGCGCCCAGGGCCGCGGCTTCGCTCTGCTCGGTGCAGACCACCGGGGTGTGCATGATATCGGCGACCATCTGCCGCCACAGCGGGCTTTTCGAACCGCCGCCGATCAGGCGGATGCTCTGGCTTTGCAGGCCGTTGTGACGCAGCAGGTCCAGGCCGTAGCGCAGGCCGAAGGTGGTGCCTTCGACCACCGCGCGGCACAGGTTGGCCCGGGTCAGGTTGTTGGCGGTCAGGCCCAGCAGGCTGCCGCTGGCATGGGGCAGGGCGGGGACCCGCTCGCCGTTGAGGAACGGCAGCATGCACAGGCCCTCGGCGCCGATCGGCGCCTGCGCCACCCGTTGGTTGAAGGCGTCGATATCCAGCTCGAACAGTTCGCGCACCGCGCTCGTGGCATTGGTCAGGTTCATGGTGCAGATCAGCGGCAGCCAGCCGCCGCTGGAGGAACAGAAGGTCGCCACCGCGGCGTCCGCGCTGACCCGGGGTTGCTCGGCATAGGCGTACAGGGTGCCGGAAGAACCCAGGCTCATGGTGATCGCCCCGGGCTGGATATTGCCGGTGCCGATGGCCCCCAGCATGTTGTCGCCGCCACCGCTGGACACCAGCGCCTGCGGGTTGAGACCCAGTTGCCGGGCGATCTCCGGCAGCAGGGTGCCCACTGGCTGGTGGGCTTCGAGCAGTTCCGGCAAGGCGGCTTCCAGGCGGCCGTCGGGGTCGATGTGCCTGAGCAGCGCGAGGTCCCATTGCCGGGTCCGCACATTGAAATAGCCGGTGCCCGAGGCATCGCCGTATTCGCTGCAGCAGCGGCCGGTCAGCCAGTAGTTCAGGTAGTCGTGGGGCAGCAGCACATGGGCGATGCGCTGGAAGATCTGCGGATGCTGCTCCCGGGTCCACAGCAGTTTCGACACCGTGTAGCCGGGGGCAATCGCCACGCCGAGGCGCTCCAGGGAGCCCTGTTCGCCGCCCAGATGATCCAGCAGGCGCTGGTTCTGCGGGGTGGATTCGGTGTCGCACCAGAGCTTGGCCGGGCGCAGCACCTGGCCCTGTGGGTCGAGCAGGACCAGGCCGTGCTGCTGGCCGGACACGCCGATGCCGAGGATGTCCTGGCCGCTGATACCCGCGGCCAATAAGGCCCGGCGGGTGGCCAGGGCGAACGCCTCGCGCCATTGCCCGACGTCCTGTTCGCGGCGGCCATTGGCGCCGCTGATCAGGCTGTGGGGTGCCGCGCCCAGGCCCAGTACGTCACCGCTGGCGGCGTCGAGGACGACGGCCTTGGTGCCCTGGGTGCCGCAGTCGATGCCGAGGAAAAGCTGTTGCGTCGTCATGGATGAACCTGCACAAAATTCAAATCAAACCCACTGTAGCCGCTGCCGAGCCTGCGAGGCTGCGATCGATTGCGGAGCAATCGCAAAACCTGAATCCGCGATCTGCCTGGAGAAACGCATCGGCCGCCCTTGCGGCTGCTACGCCGCCGATCGCAGCCTTCGGCAGCGGCTACAGGGTTTGCGGTGGCGGTGTGGCCGCTGCCGAGCCTGCGAGGCTGCGATCGGTTGCGTAGCAATCGCAAAATCTGAGTCCGTGATCTGCCTGGAGAAACGCGTTGGCAGGATTTGCGGCTGCTGCGCAGCCGATCGCAGCCTTCGGCAGCGGCTACAGGGCCCGCAGTGGCCGTGTAGCCGCTGCCGAGCCTGCGAGGCTGCGATCGGTTGCAACGCAACCGCAAAACCTGAGTCCGCGATCTGTCTGGAGAAACGCGTCGGCAGGATTTGCGTCGGCTACGCCGCCGATCGCAGCCTTCGGCAGCGGCTACAGGATTCGCGGTGGCCGTGTAGCCGCTGCCGAGTCTGCGAGGCTGCGATCGGTTGCAACGCAACCGCAAAACCTGAGTCCGCGATCTGTCTGGAGAAACGCGTCGGCAGGCCTTGCGGCCGCTGCGCAGCCGATCGCAGCCTTCGGCAGCGGCTACAGGGTTTGCGGTGGCTGTGTAGCCGCTGCCGAGCCTGCGAGGCTGCGATCGGTTGCGTAGCAATCGCAAAATCTGAGTCCGTGATCTGTCTGGAGAAACGCGTTGGCAGGATTTGCGGCCGCTGCGCAGCCGATCGCAGCCTTCGGCAGCGGCTACAGGGTTTGCGGTGGCTATGTAGCCGCTGCCGAGCTCGCGAGGCTGCGATCGATTGCGTAGCAATCGCAAAACCTGAATCCGCGATCTGCCTGGAGAAACGCATCGGCGACAGGCAAGCATCAGCGGCCCCTGGCCAATACCCGCTCCAGGGTGCGGGTCACGCCGTTGTCGCGCAGGCTGCTGTAGCAGCGCTCGAAGGCCGCGGTGAATGCCGCGCTGGCGGGGATCGCCGTGCCGAAGATTTCCTCGACCGCCAACAGCCGCTGGCCGATCAGTGCGTCATCCGCCACCAGCGCCTGGCAGAACGCGGCCCGTGGGTCGGGAATGGCGTAGGTGTCGCCGTTTTCGTCCACGCCCTTGAGGTACAGGGCCCAGGCGGCGACCACCAGGGCGGCGCGCTCGGTGTCGCGGCCGTCGGCGATCAGGCGGTTGAGGGTCGGCACGGTGAACTTGGGCAGCTTCGACGAGCCGTCGGAGCAGACCCGCTCCAGCTGGTCGGCAATCGCCCGGTTGGAGAAGCGCGCCACCAGGGTGTCCTTGTAGTCGTCCAGGTCGATGCCCGGCACCGGCGCCAGTTGCGGGGTCACGTCCAGGTCCATGTAGGCGCGCATATAGGCGACGAACAGCGAGTCGGCCATGGTCTCGTGGACAAAACGATAACCCTTGAGGAAGCCCAGGTAGGTCAGGGCCAGGTGGCTGCCGTTGAGCAGCTTGATCTTCATCTCCTCGTAGGGCGTGACGTCGTCGGTGAATTGCACGCCGACCTTTTCCCAGGCCGGCCGGCCGCTGACGAACTGGTCTTCCAGCACCCATTGCGCAAAGGGCTCGCAGACCACCGGCCAGGCGTCGTCGATGCCGTGCTGGTCGTGCAGTTGCAGGCGGTGGGCGGTGCTGGTCATCGGCGTGATGCGGTCGACCATGGCGTTGGGAAAGCTGACGTTGGCGGCGATCCAGTCGTGCAGGTTGGCGTCGCGCTGGCGGGCGAAGGCCAGCAGCGCCTTGCGGGTCACCGCGCCGTTGTGCGGCAGGTTATCGCAGGACATCAGGGTAAAGGCCGGGACCCCGACTGCCCGGCGCTGGGCCAGGGCCGCGCAGAGAAAACCGAACACGGTCTTCGGCTGCTGCGGGTGGGCCAGGTCATGCTGGATCTGCGGCAGGTGGGCCATGAACTCGCCGCTGCTGTCGTCGATGCAGTAGCCACCTTCGGTGATGGTCAGCGAGACGATACGGATCTGCGGGTCGGCCAGTTTGTCGATCAGCGCCTGGGCGCCGTCCTCGGCCAGCAGCATGTCGCTAATGGCGCCGATCACCCGCACTTCGGCGGCGTCGCTGTCGCCCAGCTCGAACAGGGTGAACAGGCAGTCCTGGCCGGCCAGGTCGTCGCGGGCGCGGCGATCCTCGGCGCGCAGGCCGACCCCGCAGATGCTCCAGTCCAGGCCTTCGCCGGTGTTCATCAGGGCATCGGTGTAATAGGCCTGGTGCGCCCGGTGGAAACCACCGACGCCGATATGCACCATGCCTTGCCGGGTCTCGGCCAGGTCGTAGGCGGGCAGCCGCACTTCAGGGGCCAGGCGGTGGAGGTTGTGTCGGTTCAGTTTCATCGTTCGGTTCTCGTTCAGGCGGCGGCGCGCAGCGGCCTGGCCACGGCCACGCCGTCGGCATCGAAGAGGTGGCAGTGTTCGGCATCCAGGTGCAGGTTCAGTTGCTGGCCATAGGCGCTGGCCAGGTCGCCGCGGATACGCAGGGTCAGGGCTTCGCCGGAAGCGGTGCGGACATGGCAGAAGGTGTCGCTGCCCAGGCGCTCGCTGACGTCGGCGGTGACCTGCAGGGTGCAGTCGCCGGGGCGGGCCAGTTCCAGGTGCTCGGGACGGATGCCCAGGGTCACCGGGCTGCCGACGCTCAGGTGGGCGCCGCGCTGTGGCAGCTGGATGCGGGTGCCGGCCTCCAGCAGCACCTCGCAGCCCTGGCCATCGACCCGGCTCAGCCGGCCCTTGAGGAAGCCCATCTTCGGCGTGCCGAGGAAGCCGGCGACAAACAGGTTGGCCGGGCTGTGGTACAGCTCCAGCGGCGAGCCCACCTGTTCCACGCGGCCGCCGTTGAGCACCACCACCTTGTCGGCCAGGGTCATGGCTTCGACCTGGTCGTGGGTCACGTAGATCATGGTCGCCTGCAGCTCTTTATGCAGGCGCGCCAGCTCCAGGCGCATCTGCACCCGCAGCGCGGCGTCGAGGTTGGACAGCGGCTCGTCGAACAGGAAGATCTTCGGGTTGCGCACGATGGCCCGGCCGATGGCCACGCGCTGGCGCTGGCCGCCGGACAGCTGCTTGGGCTTGCGCTCCAGCATCGGCCCCAGTTCGAGGATGCGCGCGGCCTCGTTGACCTTCTGTTGCACCTCGGCTTTCGCCACACCGGCCAGGTCCAGGGCGAAGGACATGTTCTTGCGCACGCTCATGTGCGGGTACAGGGCGTAGGTCTGGAACACCATGGCCAGGTCGCGCTTGGCCGGGCTGACCTCGGTGATGTCGCGGCCATCCAGTTCGATGGTGCCGCCGCTGACTTCCTCCAGGCCGGCGATCAGCCGCAGCAGGGTGGACTTGCCACAGCCCGAGGGGCCGACGAAGACCACGAACTCCTTGTCGCGCACCTCCAGGTCGATGCCCTTGATGATGGAAAAACCTTCGAAGCCTTTTTGCAGATTCTTGATTTTCAGGTTGGCCATGGAATCTCTCCGGATTTCAGAATTTCGGTGTAGCCGCTGCCGCAGGCTGCGATAGGCACCGCAGGGGCCTCGGCGTCTGTGTGGTCGCTGGCGAGCCTGCGGCTCGATCGCAGCCTTCGGCAGCGGCTACAGGGTTTGGATCAGCGTTGATCAAGGGTGGCGTTCGGGTTATTTCACGGCGCCGAAGGACAGGCCGCGCACCAGCTGTTTCTGGCTGATCCAGCCGAAGATCAGGATCGGCGCGCAGGCCAGGGTCGAGACCGCCGAGAGCTTGGCCCAGAACAGCCCTTCGGGGCTGGAGTAGGAGGCGATCAGCGCGGTCAGCGGCGCGGCGTTGGACGAGGTCAGGTTCAGCGACCAGAACGCCTCGTTCCAGCACAGGATCAGCGACAGCAGCACGGTGGAGGCCAGGCCGCCCTTGGCGATCGGCAGCAGCACCCGGAGCATTTCCTGGCCCAGCGTGGCGCCGTCCAGCCGCGCGGCCTCGAGGATGTCCCGGGGGATGTCCTTGAAGTAGGTGTAAATCATCCAGACCACGATCGGCAGGTTGATCAGGGTGTAGATCACGATCAGCGCGATGCGCGTGTCCAACAGGCCAAAGCTCTTGGCCAGCAGGTAGATCGGCATCAGCACGCCCACCGGCGGCAGCATCTTGGTCGACAGCATCCACAGCAAGGTGCGCTTGGTGTTACGGGTCTCGTAGAAGGCCATGGAATAGGCCGCCGGCACCGCGATCAGCAGGCACAGGGCGGTGGCGCTGAAGGAGATCACCACCGAGTTCCAGGCGAAGGCCAGGTAATTGCTGCGCTCGTTGATGTGCAGGTAATTCTCCAGCGTCGGCGTGAAGATGAACTGCGGCGGCGTGGCGAAGGCATCGATTTCGGTCTTGAAGCTGGTCAGCAGCATCCAGAAGATCGGGAAGAAGATCAGGATCGCGATGGCCCAGGCCAGGGTGCCGAGCAGCAGGCTTTGCAGGCGGCGGGATTGTTGCAGGGTCATGGCGCGCACCTCAGGGCTTGTCAGTCAGGTTTTTGCCGAGCATCCGTACCAGGATGATCGCGGCGATATTGGCGATGACCACGGCGATCAGGCCGCCGGCCGAGGCCATGCCCACGTCGAACTGCACCAGCGCCTGGTTGTAGATCAGGTAGGCGAGGTTGGTCGAGGCGTAGCCCGGGCCACCGTTGGTGGTGGTGAAGATTTCGGCGAACACCGAGAGCAGGAAGATGGTCTCGATCATCACCACCACCGCGATGGGCCGCGCCAGGTGCGGCAGGGTCAGGTGCCAGAAGATCGCGATGGCCCCGGCGCCATCCAGGCGCGCGGCTTCCTTCTGCTCCTGGTCCAGCGACTGCATGGCGGTCATCAGGATCAGGATGGCGAACGGCAGCCACTGCCAGGAGACAATGATGATGATCGACAGCAGCGGGTAGTGGGCCAGCCAGTCCACCGGCTGGGCGCCGAACAGCTTCCACACGGCGGAGAGAATTCCCGACACCGGGTGGAAGATCAGGTTCTTCCAGATCAGCGCGCCCACCGTGGGCATGATGAAGAACGGCGAGATCAGCAACACCCGGACGATGCCGCGGCCGAGGAACTCGCTGGCCTCCAGCAGGGCGCTGATCAGTACCCCGAACACCACGCTGATCAGCAGCACGCTGCCCACCAGCAGCAGGGTGTTGCCGGCCCCGGGCAAAAAGCCCGAATCGCTGAGGAAGTAGCTGAAATTCTCAAGTCCCACGAACTGGTTTTCCCCGGGGTACAGCAGGTTGTAGCGGATCAGCGAGAAGTACAGGGTCATGCCCAGCGGCACGATCATCCACAGCAGCAACAACGCCACCGAGGGGCTGACCAGGAACCAGCCGGGGTTGAGCAGGCGGCGCTTGCGCGCGACCTGGGGCATTGGCAAATGAGTTTTGGCAGTCGAGGTATTCATGGCGATCACAACCGTTCAGGTACGCGTAACGCGGTTCCCTGTAGGAGCGAGCTTGCTCGCGATGGTCGTCAACGATAACGCGCCCAACCTGGGTGAATGCGCTGTCTTGACGTTTTTCGCGAGCAAGCTCGCTCCTACAGGTTTTGGGGGATTACTTGGGATAGCCGGCGCGTTTCATTTCGCGTTCGGTGGTCTGCTGCGCGGCGGCCAGGGCCTGGTCGACCGTGGTCTGGCCGATCAGCGCGGCGGAGAACAGCTTGCCGACCTGGGTGCCGATGGCCTGGAACTCGGGAATGGTCACCAGCTGGATGCCGATGTAGGGCACCGGCTTGAGGGTCGGCCTGGTCGGGTCGGCGACCTTCAGCGATTCCAGGGTCACCCTGGCGAACGGCGCGGCCTGCAGATAGGCCTCGCTGTAGGTGGAGGCGCGGGTGCCTGGCGGTACGTTGGCGATGCCGTCTTTCTCGGCGACCAGGGCCCCGTACTCCTTGGAGGTGGCCCAGTTGGCGAAGGTCTGCGCGGCATCCTTGGCCTTGGAGCTGGTGGGGATCGCCAGTGCCCAGGAGTACATCCAGGCGCTGCCCTTGTCGGTCACCTGGTGCGGGGCGTAGGTAAAGCCGACGTGTTCGCTGACCTTGCTCTGCGACTTGTCGGTGACGAAGGAGCCGGCGACGCTGGCGTCGACCCAGATCGCGCACTTGCCGCTGTTGAACAGCGCCAGGTTCTCGTTGAAACCGTTGCTGGAGGCGCCGGGCGGGCCGGCCTTTTTCATGGTGTCGACGTAGAAGGTCAGGGCGTTCTTCCATTCGGTCCCGGTGAATTCCGGCTGCCACTGCTCATTGAACCAGCGCGCGCCGAAACCGTTGGCCAGGGTGGTGATCAGGGCCATGTTCTCGCCCCAGCCGGCCTTGCCGCGCAGGCAGAGGCCGTACTGCTCCTGCTCGGGCTTGTTGAGCTTGCCGGCGAATTCGCCGATCTGCTCCCAGGTCGGGTGCTCGGGCATGACCAGGCCGGCGTCCTTGAACAGGTCGGTGCGGTAGTAGGTCATCGAGCTTTCGGCGTAGAACGGCAGGGCGTACAGCGTACCCTTGGCCGACAGGCCTTCGCGCACCGCGGGGAAGATGTCCTGCAGGTCATAGGCGGCGGGCAGGTCCTGCATCGGTTGCAGCCAGCCCTTGGCGCCCCAGAGGGCGGCTTCGTACATGCCGATGGTCAGCACGTCGAACTGTCCGCCCTGGGTAGCGATGTCGGTGGTCAGGCGCTGGCGCAGCACGTTCTCTTCGAGCACCACCCAGTTCAGCTTGATCTCCGGGTGCTCGCTCTCGAAGGCTTTCGAGAGTTTCTGCATGCGGATCATGTCGCTGTTGTTGACGGTGGCGATGGTCAGGGTCTGGGCGCCGAGGCTGACGCCGCTCAGGGTCATGCAGGTGGTGACGAGCAGGGCGGTAATGCAGGGTTTCATCGTGCACTCCTCTTCCGGGCCCGGTGGGCAGCAGAAGGACGGTTATTGTTGTTGTGTCTTCCGGATGCAGGGAAGAATGTGCGGCTGATTACAGCCCTCAACGCCCGCGCTGACAAATCATCCCTGACACTCGAATCGATACTTTTTTGCACTGCGATGAAATCCTTCGCCCGGCGCAAGCCGCCATGGGCCAGGGATTCGCCCGTTCGCGCCGGGTAAAACCGGGGAGATTGCGTATTGGTTTTTTTGCCGTGGCGGCCTGGGCCGGAGAACGGCG